>JAJDTI010000146.1 GCA_022827245.1 Pseudomonadales bacterium
GCGCGAAGAGCCCGAGACGCTGATCTACACCGGAGGCCTCGCCACCGCCGACGCCGACCGCGAGGTCGATCTCAAGACCGGCGACCTCGTGTTCGTGATGGTCACGACCGACATGGCGGCGACGGAGAAGCACGCCAACGATCCGAACCACCTCGCGCTCGGCGCGAAGTTCGCGGAGCGGGGCATCGCGATGGACCAGGTCTTCCTGCGCAGTTACCGAGCCACGGGCAACGGCTACTTCTGGCGCTGAGCGGCACGCTTTACTCCGCCGACGGCCGATACCAGATCGGCGACGTGTAGGCCCGCTCCTGGATGGTCGAAGGGCCGTAGTCCGGCGTGCCCCGGTTCAGCGCGAGCGCGTCGTAGAGAGTGTGGCGCGGGGTGGGTATCTCGATGACCCGGACGTAGTAGAAGGCTGGCTGCCCCGCTTCGAAGGACGGGTCCTCCCACACCACCGACAGGGTCGCCGCACCGATGGAGTTCGCGTAACGCGCCGTCTCGAGGTCCACCGTGTTCCCCACCGCCGGCAGCTTCCCGTCGGAGCCCGGCTGCCGTTCGCCGGACCATGCCACGTCGAACACGCGCTCGTGCGTCCCGCCGTCGGCGTCGAGCCAGCCCTTGACGACCTGGACGCGGTCGAGGTTCGCCCCGGAGGGATCCTTGTGCGCCACGGCCAGGAAACGCGGCGCGGCGCCCTCGGGCGCGGCCCCGAGTTCGCCGCCCATCGGAACGCCTTTTCCATACCCGGTTGCCGCGACATCTTCCGCTTCGAGGTCGGTCTCGGAGAACTCCCAGCCGCCGAAGAAACGCACGCGGATGCGCGGTCCGCTGGTACCGTAGGTCTCGCGCCGGTGCATGGCGTCCACGATGGCCTCGCGGGTGTTTTCCTTCGCCCACACCGCCGCCAGCCCCGACGCGGACATGGTCCAGCCCGTGGCGTCGCCCGATGTGACGGTGTCGTCCTTCCGCTCCGGAATCGAGTCCGTGGCCATCTTGCCGCCGAAGTCGTACTCGGCCGACGTCGAGAGCCCCGAGTGGGAGTCCGTCGAACCGATCATCCCGAACTGGAAGGGATTGATCCCGATGGCGGCCCCCCGTGCAAGCCCCCGCCTGAGGGCCGAGCGCGCATAGTCGCCCGTCCCGGGAAGGTACTCGTGGGTGTCACGCTGCAGGTGGTACGGAAACGTCTCGAAGTCGGCGAACTCGTCGTCCGGCGACAGCAGCGGATGGGTCTCCGAGTCGCCCTTGATCTGCGTGACCTCGACGATCCGCTCCCAGCGCATCCGCGTCCGGGCGTGGTCGGCGTCCACGGGCTCTCCGCGCAGCGTGATGTCCGGGAACATGAAGCCCTTGGAGACGTTCGAGTTGTGCGGGATCGAGAGGAAGCGGGCGCCGGTGGCGGCGCTGGTCTCTTCGAGCCAGGCCCAGAGGTCGTCGGGATACAGGCTCTCGGCGGACGACACCGGCTGGAACGTGCGCGCCAGTTCGCCGCCGGCATCGGTCAGCACTACGCGATGCAGGTTCGCCCCACCCGGCGTCGAGGTCCATTCCCAGCCGATGAGGCTCGTGAACACCCCCGGCTGGTAGTGTGCCTCCGCGGCATCCACGATCTCGCTCCACGCCTCGCGAAACACGCCCGGGGCCACGGACGGAAACGCCCCGCCCCCACTGTCGCCCCGGCCGGCGGCGATCTCCCGCGGATCCGCGCCGGCCGGGAGGGCGCCCTGGAACAACGCGGGCCCCTCCCCGTCGTCGATCACGTCACGGATCTGACCGGTCATGTACCAGTTGCGGATCGAGTCGATGACGCCCACACCCTCCCGCGGCAACCCGTCGAGGTAGATGCTCCGTACCCCGCCGATGAACTCCGCGTGATCGGACACCACGAGGAAATCCAGCGGCGCCTCGAGCCGCATCCAGGCCCGGTGGTACGGGTGCATGACCGGGATGCCCTTGGCGAACCGGTAGGCGTAGTCCGGATCCACCGAGAGGTTGTTGTTGAAGAACGCGTCGAACGAGTACGACGTGTGCAGGTGGGTATCGCCCCAGAGGAGCCTGGTGTCTCCGACGGCGACGGGCGACAGCGTCGCGAGCGCGACGGCGGCGGCAGCGGCGAGCACGGCGGGCTTCGTGACGGAACTGTGCCTGGAGGGCATGCGGGGCTTCCTCGAGACGATCAACGGCGAGAGGTAAGGTAGCAGACCGACGCGCCGGTCGCCCGACCGCCGGCAAGCTCCGAACTCGACACGGGCCGCCGCGAGGGCGGCCCCTACATGGCGTGCGTGACGCCTCCGTCCACCGCCAGGGTGACGCCCATGAGATAGTCGCCGGCGCGGGACGCCATGTACACGACGGTGCCCGCGATGTCCTCCGGCCGTCCCACCCGCCCCGCGGGGACGAACGCCTCGATGCGCTCCGGCTCGTCCCGCGCGATCACGTTCATGTCGCTGACGAACGCGCCCGGCGCGATGGCGTTGACGTGGATGTGCTCGGGCGCCAGCAGCTTGGCCAGGCGCCGCGTGAGGTGGTTCAGTCCCGCCTTGCTGGCGGCGTACGAGAACGAGTCGTCGTCCGGCACGTAGACCCCGTCGATGGACGAGATGTTGATGACCTTCGCCGGCCGCTCGGCGCTCGCCGTGGCGCGCAGCAGCGGCGCCAACCGCTGGGTCAGGAAGAACGGCCCCTTCAGGTTGACGTTGAACGCCTTGTCCCAGCCCTTCTCGGGGAAGTCGTCGAACGGCGCGACCCACCCGGTTCCCGCATTGTTCACCAGGATGTCGAGGCCGTCCTCGCGTCGTGCCAGGTCCTTCGCGAGCGCCCCGATGCCGTCGACGGTCGACATGTCGTTCGGGATGCCGATGCACTCGCCGGCCTCCGACAGTTCCGCCGCGGTCTGCAGGCACACGTCCGCATGCCGGGCCGTGATGTACGTGCGCACCCCGCGGCGGACCAGTTCCTCCGCGATCATGCGGCCGATGCCCTTGCTGCCCCCCGTGACGACCGCAACGCGGCCGTCGAGGTCGAACATGTCCACCCGTCAGGCGACGAGCGCGTCGGGCGCGGTACGCCCGTGGCGCAGCAGCACGCCCGGCGTCCTGCCGGTGCACTCCCCGTCCTCGAACGTGACCCGGCCGTTGACGATCGTCAGCCGGTAGCCGTCCGCCTTCTGTGACAGCCGCCAGTCACCGGCCGGAAAGTCGTGCAGGCGCTCCGTCGGCAGGAGCTTCAGGGCGTCGTAGTCGTAGACGATGATGTCCGCCGGATCGCCTTCCCGGAGCACGCCCCGGTCCGTGAACCCCGCGGCGAGCGCCGGGTACCCGGACAGCCGCCAATGCGCCTGCTCGAGGTCCATGATGCCGTTGTCGCGCACGAGGAAAGTCAGGAACTCCGTCGCGTAGCGGCCGGTCGTCATGAACTTCATGTGCGCCCCGCCGTCGGAGATGCCGGGCAGCGTGAAGGGGGAGTTCGCCATCTCCCGCATCGCGTCCATCTCGAACTCCTGGGGCGGCGTGACGAAGACGGTGCGCAAGTCGTCCGCCAGGGCGATGTCCAGGAACGCGTCCACCGGGTGGCTGCCGTCCCGCTTTGCGATCTCGCCTACCGTGTAGCCTTCGAGTGCGCGCACCTCGTCTGTGAAGCCTTCGGCGATCCGGAGATCCGGGATGTCCGTCGAGAGCGCGCCGATGAACGGCCTCGGGCGGTAGCTGTCGCGAATCGCCCGGCGCAGCTCCGGGTCGCGCATCTTGCGCATGCGCTCCTCGACGCTGCCGATGGTCACCGCGCGCCACGCCGGGATCGGGTCGAACAGGTTCCAGTCGGTGAGCGAGAACTCGTAGTTGTTCTGGGCCGTCACCGTCTGGCCGAAGATGCGGTGTCCCCGCGCATTGGCCTCTTCCAGCCAGCGCAGGCGGTCCCTGTAGTGCCCGTAGGTATTGCCGTGCTGGTCCAGCAGCAGCACCACGGCGTTCCAGATGAGGGGCCGGCCGCTGACCTCGCAGAGCTGCTCGCCGAGCTCCGGGCTCCCGCCCAGCACCTGGATGAAACCACGCTGCTTCTCGCGGAGCACCGCCGCGAACGCCAGCAGGTCCTCCGGAGCCATCGTGTCGGTGATCATCGGCGTGCCGTCGTAGTCGCGCTGCACGCTGCCCGGGCCGAGGAGCTGCGCGGAGATCCCGCATCCCCCGGCATCGAGGCTCTCGCTGATCAGCGCGCAGATGCGCTCGCGCTCCTCTTCGGTCGCCCGGCGCTCCTTGGCGGCCTGGTGGCCCATGACGTACGCCATGAGCGGGTTCAGGGGCACGTAGGAGAGCATGTTGACGCCCTTCGGCGTGCGCTCGAGGCTGTCCAGGAACTCCGGATACGTCTCCCAGTCCCAGGGCATCCCGGCGGCCATCGTCGTCGCGCGGACCGCCTCGTTGCGCTCCATGGTGAGCATGGCCCGCTCGCGGTCCTCGGGCTTGACCGGCGCGAAACCGAAGCCGCAGTTGCCGATCGCGACGGAGGTCACCCCGTGCCAGCCGGAGAGCGTGCACCACGGGTCCCAGAAGACCTGCGAATCGTAGTGGGTGTGGAGGTCCACGAAGCCGGGCGCCACGATCAGGTCCTTCGCGTCGAACACGCGGGCGGCATCCGACTCCGAAACGCCCCCGATCTGGGCGATCCGGCCTCCGGCGATCGCGACGTCCGCGGTGTAGCGCGGGGTCCGGAGTCCGTCGATCACCGTGCCGCCCTTGATCAGCAGGTCGTAGCGGGGCATGGGGCGCTCCTTCGGCTGGGAGAACCGTTCGATCTTACCGCCCGGCGCGCGAGCGTCGCAATGCGACCGGGCGTGTCGGGCCGCGGGAAATGTGGCGGTAAACGCCCGGCACTGACCAGCGGCCGGTTCGACCGTTTGGCACCTTTCTCCAAGGAGCTGGAGGCGACGACGGCATCGTGCGGCCTCCCCCCCGCTGAAACCTACGCCACCGTCGGGCCGTCGGATGGCTCAGCCGACGAGACCCCGACGCCGTCGATCGATGCGATCCGCCCACAGAACGCCAAGGCCCACCGTAATCGGCAACGTGATGGGCAGCGAGTACGCCACGAGCGCCGCCGGCGTCTGGCCGTGGTTGGCCGGGTCCGGGTCGACGAGCAGGCTCGAGCAAAGCAACGCGGGCACCACACCAAGCAGGGCGCCCCACATCAAGGGTAGCCGCGACGGCAGTGCAGCGGTCAAGACGCCCACCAGCGCGATCGGCGCGGCAGGGAGAATGCCATGATGGACAAACTCCCAGAGCGCGATGCGGGGGTCGGGCGAGAGTTCCAGATGGGCCTGCCAGAGGATCAGCCCCGCCGTTACGATCACGCCAAGCCCGACGGCGCGGGCAACGCCATGACTCATCGTTTCGGGGCTGTCTCCTCGTCGATGGACCGCTCCCCACTCGGCGACGCGTGCCCCGACGCGGGCGCCGATCCGCATGTTGACGGGTAGCAGGAGCAGCATGAAGATCCCGACAAACCCGCGCCCGAAGTCCATGCCGGAGTCATTCTCGTGCCCGAAGGCAAGGATGTGGTAGGACAAGGGACCCGACAGCGCCCCCGCCGCGGCCCCGATGGCCTCGGCGAGTGTTGTGCGATGTCGGATGGCACGGACGCCGACCACAACGAAGGCGGTACCGGGAAGGACTCCCTTGAAGACGGCGGGGAGGATCACACTGTAGGAGAAATCCCAGCCAGAATACGCCGACAACGGCACGGCCAAGTCGATGAAGACAAAGGCAGCGAAGGCCGCCCCGAATGCGATGATCGCGGCGCCCACGCGATAGCGTCCGTCTCTCGCAGGCGGACCTGTCAGGTTGGCGGGTGGGGCTCCCATCGGCTCCCTGCATACTACATCATTCAGCTTGGTCGCCCTTTGCCCCAACGCACCGTCGTCCGGGCGCGCGATGCCGCCCGCGCCAATCTCCAATACACTGACCGCCCCCGCTCGGCCGGAAAGCAAGACATGCAGGAAGAAGAAGCCAACCAGCGCATCCTGGAGGGAGAGCGGTCCCAGGCGGTGCGCCGCAAGCTGGTCGCGCGCACGCCACAGTCCGCCGCGGTCAGGTCGAAGGGGCGCGACGCGCTGTCGCAGGAGATCGTGGCGACGGTGAAGATGCCGCACCCGATCTACGTCGAGTCCGCGGACGGCGGCACCCTGACCGACGTCGACGGCAACACCTACATCGACATGACGATGGGGTTCGGGCCCTGCGTCCTCGGCCATCGTCCCCCGGCGGTGACGGCCGCCCTCGAAGCCCAGCTCGAGAAAGGGTGGCACTTCGGGATCCCGAACGCGCAGCAGGCGGAACTCGGAAAGCTCGTCGAAGAAGCGTCGCCCTGCGCGGACAAGGTCGTCTTCTGCAACACGGGCACCGAGGCGACCATGTACGCCATGCGCGCGGCCCGGGCCTTCACCGGGAAGCCGAAGGTCGCCTCGTTCGCCGGTTCCTATCACGGCGCCCACGACTACGCGCTGATTCACGTCAACCCGAACAGCCCCCGCTCGAAGCCGCTCGGGATGAGCGTGGGCAAGGGCATCCCGGACGTCGTGCGCGACGAGACAATGATGGTCCTGCCCTACCGCAACGACGCCGCTTTCGAGCTGATCCGCGAACACCGGGACGAACTGGCGGCGGTGATCGTCGAGCCCTCGCAGAACTCCAATCCGCGCCTCGACTCCGGCGATTTTCTCCGGGGTCTCCAGGACGCCTGCCGGGAGAACGACGTCCTGCTCTGCTTCGACGAGGTGGTGACGGGCTTCCGCATCGCCTACGGCGGCTGCCAGGAGTACTACGGCATCACGCCGGACCTGGCCACCTACGGCAAGGCCATCGCCGCGGGGCTGCCGATCGGCGCCGTGGCCGGCCGCCGCGACATCATGAACTGCTTCTCCGGCAAGGAGGGCGCGCCCTGGGTCTTCTCCGGCGGCACGTTCGGCGGCAATCCCCTGTCGATGACGGCCGGCATCGCGGCGATGCGCGAGATGCGCGACACGAAGGACACCCTGTACCCCTACCTGGAGGAGCAGGGGAACCGGCTCGCGTCCGAGGTGAACGCCTTCTGTGCCGAGCAGGGCTTCGCCGCGCAACTCATGAACGCGGGGTCCATGGTGCACCTGCGCTTCCAGGACACCCCGATCAACGACTCCTTCGACTTCACGGAGGACGGCAAGTGGGCGGAGAAGGAGTTCTACCTGCACCTTCTCGGCTACGACGTCATCGTCCCGGGCGTACACCTCGCGTTCCTCTCCGGCGCGCACGGCGTGGACGACGTCGACCGCATCATCGAGGGCTTCCAGCAGTCCTTCCTGGACCTGCGCGCCGACGGCCTGTACTGACGCCGTCCCCATGAGCGAAGCCATGCCGCCGTCCGGGCCGGCCACGCTGCACGCCCAGGCCGCGGAACTCGTCGGACGGATGTCCGTCGAGGAGAAGGCGGCGCTCTGTTCCGGACGGAGCTTCTGGGACACGGAGGCGAACGAACGCGTGGGAGTGCCGTCGGTCATGCTCACCGACGGTCCCCACGGCCTGCGCAAGCAGGCGGCCGGCGGCGATCACGTGGGCCTCGATGCAAGCGTCCCGGCGACCTGCTTTCCCACCGCCTCCGCCCTTGCGAGTTCCTGGGACCGCGACCTGCTGCGCGAGGTCGGCGTGGCGCTCGGCCAGCAGTGCGTCGCGGAGGACGTCGCCGTGCTGCTCGGCCCCGCCATGAACATCAAGCGCCATCCCCTGTGCGGCCGAAACTTCGAGTACTTCTCCGAGGACCCGCTGCTGACGGGTGAACTGGCCGCGGCCCTCGTGCACGGACTCCAGTCGCAGGGCGTCGGCGCGAGCCTCAAGCACTTCGCCGCCAACAACCAGGAAGCGGCGCGCATCGTCGTCGACGCAATCGTCGACGAGCGCACGCTGCGCGAGATCTACCTGCGCGGCTTCGAGATCGCGGTCCGAAAGGCGCAGCCCTGGACGGTGATGTGCGCGTACAACCGCCTGAACGGCGTCTACTGCAGCGAGCACGAGTGGCTCCTGAACCGGGTGCTGCGCGACGAATGGGGGTTCGAGGGACTCGTCGTCACCGACTGGGGCGCCGCGAACGACCGGGTCGCCGGGCTTCGCGCCGGCCTCGACCTCGAGATGCCGGGGAGCGGCGGCGTGAACGACCGCCGCCTCGTGCGGGCCGTGCATGCCGGAACACTCGCCGAGGCGGACCTCGACCGCGGAGCGACGCGCAACGCCGCCCTCGCGCTCGCCGGGGCCGACGTACGTACGCGAGCGTCCGACCCGGACCACGACGCCCACCACGCCCTGGCCCGGCGCGCCGCGGCCGAGAGCGTCGTCCTGCTCCGGAACGCGGACCACCTTCTGCCGCTCTCGCCGGACGCGGACGTGGCCGTGATCGGCGCTTTCGCGAAGACGCCCCGCTACCAGGGGGCCGGCAGTTCGCAGGTGACGCCGACGCGTATCGACTGTGCTTTCGACGCCATCCGCGCCGCGGCCTCCGGCGCACCGCCCACCTATGCCCCCGGTTACGACCCGGTCCGGAGCGCCTGCGACGATGCGCTGATCGCGGAGGCGGTCGCCGCCGCCGAAGCCGCGTCCGTCGCCATCGTCTTCACCGGACTGCCCGGCATCTACGAGTCCGAAGGCTTCGACCGCGAGCACATGCGGTTGCCCGAGCAGCACGACCGGCTGATCGAAGCCGTGTGCGCGGCAAATCCGAACACCGTCGTCGTGCTCAGCAACGGCGCTCCGGTCGAGATGCCCTGGGTCGCCGCGCCGGCCGCCATCGTGGAGGGCTACCTGGGCGGACAGGCCGGCGGCGCCGCCGTCGCGGACGTCCTGTTCGGCATCGCGAATCCCGGCGGCAAGCTTGCCGAGACCTTTCCCGTGCGGCAGTCGGACGTGGCGGCCGACCGCTGGTTCCCGGGAGACGGGCGCCAGGTGGCTTACCGCGAAGGGCTCTACGTCGGCTACCGCTACTTCGACAGCGCCGGCGCGCCGGTCCTGTTCCCGTTCGGGCACGGCCTCTCCTACACGACATTCGAGTACGCCGACCTCGCCTTCTCTTCCCCCGCCTTCGAACAGGGCGGACGGCTCGACGTCACGTTCGACCTCGCGAACACCGGCGACCGGGACGGTGCCGAGATCGTCCAGCTATACGTCCACCACCTCGAGTCCTCCGTGTACCGCCCCGAGCAGGAGCTGCGCAGCTTCGCCAAGGTGCGCCTCGCGGCCGGGGAGACCCGCAGGGTGACGGTGACGCTCGACGATTCGGCGTTCGCGTTCTACGACACCGGCGGCGGCCGCTGGGTCGTGGAGGCCGGCGAAGTCGAAGTGCGCATCGGCGCCTCGAGCCGCGACATTCGCCTCGTCCGGCGCCTGGAAGTCCGGTCGCGCCAGACGCCCACGACGGAGGGTCCGCGGGGCGCCCCCCGGCTGGACGCCAGCGCGCTCGACGTCCCCGATGCGACGTTCGCGGCCATGCTGGGCCGCCCCGTGCCGGCCCCGGAACCGTCCCGTCCGTATCACGTCAACTCGACGGTCACGGAGATCGCGGAGACCTGGCTCGGACGCCTGGTCAGGCGCCAGGTGGCCCGGCAGTTCCAGCGCATGCTCGGCGTGACGGCCCTGGACGAGACCAACGCCCGCATGTTCGAGGAGATGGCGCACAACCTGCCGCTCCGCTCGCTGGTCCTGTTCTC
>JAJDTI010000034.1 GCA_022827245.1 Pseudomonadales bacterium
CGCTTCGAACTGGCTGGACACGCTGGAAAGACTGTTCGCGATCTTTCGGCTGGCGCCGTTCGGAGCACCGCGCATTCGGGCGGTCAAGCAGGAGCGCAAGCACTACCACTTCGACTGGAGCGTGGTGCGTGACCCCGCGGCGCGTTTCGAGAACCTCGTCGCCTGCCATCTCCTGAAGTGGGTGCATTTCCAGCAGGACACGCTGGGGGCCGATGTGGAGCTGCGGTACTTCCGGGACGTCGACGGGCGGGAGGTCGACTTCGTTGTGACCGAGAATCGGGAGCCGACCCTGCTGGTCGAGTGCCAGCTGGCCGATCGCGGTATCGACCGGGGACTGCGTTACCTGAGCCGGCGCTTTCCGGAGGCGCAGGCGGTGCAGGTCGCCCTCGACGGGCGCCGCGACTTCGTGACGCCGGAAGGCGTCCGGGCGCAGCCGGCCATCGACTTCCTGCGGACGCTGGTATGACCATGACCTCGGTTCGCAACGACCCTTCCGAACGCCCGAGCATCGCCCAGCTCGCGTTCCCGTCGATCCTCGGAAACCTGCTCTATTCCGTCGTCGCGATGGTGCAGACCAAGTTCGTCGGCGAACTGGGGCCGGAGGCGGTGGCCGCGGTGGGCGCGGGGCAGCGCGTGTTCTTCGCGCTGCAGGCCGTGATGATCGCGATCAGCGCGGGGACGACTGCGCTCGTCGCGCGGGCCTGGGGCGCGGAAGAGTACGACGAGGCGGGGCGGGTCACGATGGCGAGCCTGATCCTGGCCGGGGCGTTCGGGCTGGCGTTGACGGTGCCGGGGGTCCTCTTCGCCGGTGACCTGGCGAACGTGTTCGGCCTCGACGACCGGACGGTGGTGATGGCCGCGGACAACATCCGCTGGCTGTCGGTGTTCAACGTGGCGTTCGCCGCCAACTTCATCCTGGGGGCGGCGCTCCGGGCCGCGGGGGACGCCTGGACACCGCTGTGGGTGGGGATGGGCGTCAACGTGATCAACATCCCGCTGCTGTACGCGTTCATCTTCGGGCACTGGGGCTTCCCCGAGATGGGCGTCGGCGGGGCGGCGGTCGCGGCGGGGCTCTCGTTCACGGTCGGCGGTCTCGTGCTCGTGGGGCTCTGGCGCCGCGAGGTGCTGGTCGTGAAGTACATCGTGGCGGACTGGTTCACGCGGGAGCGGCTCGCGCAGCTCGTGCGCATCGGCTATCCGGCCGGGGCCGAGATGGTGGTGTTCCAGGTCGGCTTCTTCGCCTTCCTCATGCTGATCGGCAACTACTACGGGACGGAGGCGTTCGCGGCCTACAGCGTCGGGGCGAACCTGCTGATGCTCTGCATGGTCGTGGGTTTCGGGTTCTCGATCGCGGGCGCCACGCTGGTGGGACAGCACCTCGGGGCCGACGACTTCGACGCCGCGGTGGCGAGCGGGTGGCGTTCGATGGCGTACGCCATGCTTGCGATGACGTCGCTCGGCGCGGTCGTGGCGCTCTTCGCGGAGTCGCTGGCGCGGTTCTTCCTGGGCGACGAACCGCTCACGGTCCACTACACGGTGCAGATGACCTGGATCATGGCGGCGCTGATGCCGCTGCTCGCCGTGGAGTTCGGCATCGGGGGGAGCCTGCGCGGGGCGGGCGACACCCGGACACCGCTCATCGCGACGTTCGTGGGGCTGATCGGCGTGCGCTGCACGCTCGCGGCACTCTTCACGTTCCTGGGCTTGCCGGTGTTCTGGGTGTATGCCACGCTCATCGGCGAGTACCTCGTCAAGAGCGCGATGCTGCTGCGGCGCTTCCGGTCCGGGCGCTGGAAGACCATGGTGCGGCTCGAGCCGGGATTGGCGCTCGGCGCGCGCTGACTGGCACGGGGCTTCCGCCTGAGGGTATGGTCTGCGGTGCCGACGAACGTTCGAAGCGAGCCATGACGAGAAGGGACCCCGATCGTCCGACGTTGCGGGCCGCGGGTGAGGTCGATTCCGAGACCACCCGGGCCCGTTGCCCGCTGCCGCCTTTCCCGGACGGCTGGTGGGTCGTGGGACTGTCCAGCGACCTCCCGCCCGGCAAGCTCATCGAGCGGAGGTGGATGGGGCGGCTGATCGTCGCCTGGCGGGATCACAAGGGCACCGTCTGCGTGGCCGACGTCTATTGCCCGCACATGGGGGCGAGACTGTCGCCGTCCGCCGGCGGCCGGATCTTGTTCGACCGCCTCCGGTGTCCGTTCCACGGGTTCGAGTTCGACGCCTCGGGCGCCTGCGTCCGAACGCCGAATGCGCCTGCACCGTCCTCGTGCAGACTCGGGACCTATCGAGTCCACGAGACCGCGGGATTCGTGTTTGCCTATTTCGGAACCGGGAGCAGGATTCCGGACTGGGAGCCGCCCGCGGTCGACGTCGGCGGCTGGACCCCGATCAAGGTCAGCAGGATAAAGGTCCGCACGCACCCGCAGGACATCGCGGAGAACTCGGTCGACATCAACCACCTGTGGCAGGTGCATGGCTGGGAGAACGGTCGGCAGTCCTCGAGGGCGCGAACCGACGGCCGGTACTACACGGCCGCGTTCTCCTACACGGGCCACCCGAACATGCCGGGGATGTCGCGTGTGCCGTACGAGGCAGCCCCCGTGGTCCATGTATGGGGGCTCGGTTTCGTGTACACGGAGAGCGACGCGGACGCGTTCGGCGCGCGCGTCAGGACCTGGTTTCTCGCGTCCCCGGTGGACGGCGACTACTTCGAGGCGTATGTCGCCGTGCAGGTCAGGGGAACGCCGCGCAGACCCGGGCGTTTCCCTGCCCTTGACGCCTCGATCGCCGGCCTCCGCGACCGGGTCGCGCGCTGGGTGATCGCCTACGAGGCCGTGAAGGAGTTCCGCAAGGACGTCGCGATATGGAATCACCGTCGCTACGAGGCATCTCCCGCCCTCGTCGCGACCGACGGACAGTTGCACAAGTTCCGCCAATACTGCCGGCAGTTCTATCCGTCCCTGGCCGCAGAAGGACTGGAGGACGATGCGGCGGCTTGACCGGCCGCGCAAATGGAGGAGAAGTCATGCCTTCCGTACTGATCGTCGCCGACCGCGCCGGAGAGGAGCCGGTCGCCCTGCCGCGGGGCCTCGCCCTGGCGGAACGGATGGGATGGGACGCGGACGTGGTCGCGTTCTGCTACGAGTCGCTCGGCAGCATCCACGACCGGCTGAAGCGCATCGAGGCGCGCCACCACCTGACGGAGCAGCGCCGCGCGGAGGTCGCCGCGGAGATCGAACGGCTCCGGCCCCCGGAAGTGGCGGTCGAGCTCACGGTCGCCTGGGAGGGGACCGTGCACCTGTGGGTCGACACGCGCTGCGCCCGCAAGCACTACGCCGCGGTGATCACGAAGGGCCACCGCACGGGGTCGTTCCTCTATACGCCGACGGACTGGCACCTCTTGCGGGAGGCGGCGGCGCCCGTGATGATCGCGGCGGAGCACCAGTGGTCGCCGACCCGCTCGATCGTCGCGGCCGTCGACCTGCACACCCGTTCGCGCGCCAAGCGGGCGCTCAACACGGCCATCATCGAGACGGCGCGGCGCTACGCCGACGCGGGCGGCTGTCCGCTGCACCTCGTGTACGCGATCCACGTTCCCCACATCCTGACGGAACTCGGCCTGATGGACGGGGAGGCGCACGCGCGCAGGATCGCCGAGGACATGCACCCGGTGACGGACCGGCTGTGTGACGAGCACGGCATCCCGAGGGAGAACCTGCACATCCACGAGGGGGACGTCGCGCACGTCATCGCCGACGAGGCGGAGCGCCTGCAGGCGCAGCTCGTCGTGATGGGCACCGTGGGACGCCACGGCGTCGGCGCGAAGGTGCTCGGCAACGCCGCCGAGCGCGTGCTCACGGTCCTGCGGACGGACGTGCTGGCGCTGAAGCCCGGCATGGCGCCGCCGTGATCCCTCGGGAAGGGCCGACTTTCTAGCCGTCCGGGGGACCCATGCCGGAACTCCCGGACCTCACCGTTTACCTGGAGCATCTCGAACGGCGCGTCGTTGGGGAGCGGCTCCTCGACATCCGCCTGGCCAGCCCCTTCGTCCTGCGCTCCGTCACGCCCTCGGTGGAGGACGTGCGCGACCGTCTCGTGACGGGCACGCGACGGGTGGCCAAGCAACTGGTCCTCGCGCTCGAGCCGGATCTCTTCGTCGTGGTCCACCTGATGATCTCCGGACGCCTGCGCTGGTACGAGCGCGGCCGCGCGGTGCCGAAACGGGCCGGGCTCGCCGCCTTCGATTTCTCTTCGGGGACGCTCATCTTCACGGAGGCGAGCAAGAAGAAGCGCGCGTCGCTGCGGCTCGTCCGGGGCGAGGGCGCGCTCGGGGAACTCGACCCCGGCGGCCTCGAAGTCCTGCACATCGACCTGCCGACGTTCCTCGCGCGGTTGCGCGCGTCGCGCCACACGCTGAAGCGCACGCTCACCGACCAGCGCATCTTCGCCGGCATCGGGAATGCCTACTCGGACGAGATCCTCCTGTACGCCGGCCTGTCGCCGTTCAAGCGCGCGCGGGATGTGAACGATGCGGAGGGGGAGCGGCTGTTCGAGACCTGCCGCGAGACCCTGACGCGCTGGGTGAACATCCTGCGCGGGAAGTCGGGCGAGGCGTTCCCGGACAAGGTAACGGCCTTCCACGACGAGATGGCCGCCCACGGCAAGTACCGCCAGCCGTGCCCGGTGTGCGGCGCGCCGATCCAGCGCATCGTGCACGCGGAGAACGAGAGCAACTACTGCGCGCGGTGCCAGACCGGGGGGCGCGTGCTCGCCGACCGGTCGCTGTCACGACTCCTGAAGGACACCTGGCCGAAGCGGATCGAGGAGCTCGAGGGGCACTGACCGGGCGGCCCCGGGTGTTGCGCCCGGGATCAGCGGCCCCTGAACACGGCGTTGCGCCGCTCCACGAACGACATCATGCCCTCGCGCGCGTCTTCCGTGCCGACTGTCCGTTCGCGCATGCGCGGGACCTCGTCGAAGGCCGCCCGTTCGCCGTGTTCGAGGTAGACGAGGGCGGCGCGCTTGATCTCCTGCACCGCGATCGGGGCGCATTCGCAGATCTCGGCGGCGACCTGCCGCGCGCGGTCGCGCTGCTCGCCCGCCGGCACCACTTCCTGCACGAGCCCGAGCCGGAGCGCGCGCCGCGCGTCGAACTCGTCCGCGCGGAGCAGGTGGTACATCGCGTTGCCCCACCCGGCGCGCTCCACGTAGCGGACATGCGCCCCGCCGAAGACGGCCAGGCCGCGCTTCGGCTCAAGCTGCCGGAAGCGGCAGTCGTCCGCGGCGATGACGATGTCGCAGCCGAGCATCATCTCGATGGCGATCGTGAGGACGAGGCCCTGGACCGCCACCACGACGGGCTTGCTGCACCGGCGGTGCATCGAGAAGGCGTCGAAGCGGTCCGGGTCGGGGGCGCCGCGGTCGGCGGCGCCCGGGCCGAAGAACCGTGGCAGGTCGAGGCCGGCGGACGTGTGCTTGCCGGCGAACTGCAGCACCCCGACCCACAGGTCCGGGTCGTGGTCGAGGGCGCCCAGGGCGTCGGAAAGTTGGTCGAACATCTCCGGCGTGAAGCTGTTCATCTTCTTCTGGCGGTCGACGGTCATCAGCAGGACGTGGCCGTCCCGTTCCGTGGTGACGGTGCCGTTGTCTTCGGTCATGCGTGTTGCTCCGGTCCCATGCGGTGCCTTGGCGGCGTTCCCGCCGGCTGCGGCCGCCGTTCGCGTTGCTGTCCGGCTGCCGGGGGCGCTCGACTATACAGGCACGTAGAGCGACCGATGGCTACGGACAGGGCGCGTGGGGGTCTTAGTGCCCCCCTCCGAGGTTCGCACCTTCTTCTCGTCATCCAGTACGATGTCAGGTGGGTGGAACGCTACACACGGTCTTCGCCGTGGACTTGCCATGCTCTCTTCTCTTTTTTTGGGAAACTTCAAGAACTTCCGGAAGGAGACCCTCCGTATGGGGCCGTTCACGGTGATCGTCGGAGCCAACGCTAGTGGGAAGAGCAACATTCGAGACGCTTTCCGATTCATGCACGGCATCGGCAGGCGATACAGCCTCGCGGACATCATCGGCGGTAGGTACGGTGCGGGAGGGCAGGCAGAGTGGGCGCAAATCCGGGGTGCGGCCGACGAGATTGCCCGATTCGGTAGTCGGGAGTTCACCCTTGGAGTCCAACTGCGGGTTCGTGTGCAGGGGGCAGACGGTCGAACGAACCTCCGGTGGGCAACGTATTGGATTCGGGTCGCCGGGGATGACGCGCAGACAGGTGAGTTCCGGGTCACCGGTGAGGCGCTCCGGATCGGGGACAGCTTCGTCTTTAGCAGCCATCCCCAGGGTGCCGATCCGGTCCGAAAACAGGACGACGACACGCATCTGCTGCTTCGGATGGCCAAAGGGGGAGCACAGAGGAAGTACGGTCATCGCGTGGCCGTGAGGCCGAACCAACCCGCTCTAACGCAGATTGGGGAGCACAAGGCGATTCTTCGTGATCACAAGCTCGCGGTCGATGCGGTGGTGGATGTGCTGGGCCAGATGCGGTTCCTGGACCTGTCGCCCAAAGGGATGCGGGAACCGGCGTTCCCAGGACAGAACGTGCTCGGAGATGGCGGGGAGAACCTACCTACGGTGTTGAAGGAGATCTGCGCGGACGAGACACGCCGCGAAACGCTCATCGATTGGACGCGGGAACTCACTCCGATGGATGTCCAGGACATCGAATTCCCTGCGGATCCGACCACGGGCCGTATCCAGCTCGCCTTTCGGGAAGCGAACGAACGCCGCGTCTCCGCCTATGGCGCGTCCGACGGAACGCTACGCTTCCTGGCGATGCTGGCGGCGTTGCTGGGGACGCGTCCGGCCTCGCTCTATTTCTTTGAGGAAGTGGACAACGGCATCCATCCCTCGCGGCTGAGGTTGCTGATCGACCTCTTGGAAACCCAGACCGGCAAGGGGTCCACTCAGATCGTGACCACGACCCACTCGCCGGAACTGCTGTCGATCGTCAGCGACACCACGTTCAAGAACACGTCCGTCGTGTGCCGTCTACCCGAAACCGACGACGCTGTAGTCCGCGCAGTTGCGGAACTGCCTGATGCCGCGTCGCTCCGCGACTCGCAAGGACTGGGCAAACTGCATGCTTCGGGATGGATGGAGGACGCGGTCTTCCTTTCGGATAGCCAGGTGCAAGGCGATCACGCGGAAGGATGAATGTGCTGGTGATTCCCGAGGACTTCCGCAAGGATCAGTACCTCCTCAAACCGCTGTTCAGGCGCTTGCTAAGTGAGTCAGGCAGGCCCGCGGCCCGCGTGGTCGTGTGTCAGGACCCGTTGCTCGGCGGTGTCGCCGAGGCGCTGAAGTCGGCGCGGCTTGCAGAGATTTTCGATCGCTACGACGCCATGATTGACCTCTTCGTGCTGTGTGTGGATAGGGACGGTGATGTCGGTCGGCGAAAGAGGCTCGACCAACTTGAGCGAGAGTTCGAGAAAGGTCGAATGTTCGTCGCGGAGAACGCATGGGAAGAGCTGGAGACGTGGACGCTCGCGGGCATCGACCTTCCGCCGGAGTGGTCGTGGTCTGACGTTCGCGCCGAAGTGGACGTGAAGGAGAGGTACTTTGACGTGCTGGCGGATCAGCGCGGTTTGTCGGATGCGCCCGGCCGTGGACGCAAGCCGCTTGGGGAGGAAGCGTCTCGGCGCCTCTCGGCAATCAGGTCGAAATGCCCGGACTTCGATGAGCTCGCTCGGCGAGTGGAGGGTGCCGTCGCGGGCGTTGGAGCGGACAGGCGGTAGGTCTTACCGGATCGCCGGCGAGGTGTCAGTCTGCTGGAGCGTCGCCCGGATTCCCGTCGACGAAAGATCGACCCGGTAATCCTCCTCGCTCACCCCCTCGCACCGCGCGCGCAATCCCGGCGGCAGATCGAGATCGTCCAGCGTGACGAAACGGTCCGCGTCGCTACGGCCGAACACGAGGAACCGGCAGCCCCGGTCCGCGATCTCGTCGAGGGCCTCGGTCATGTCGCCGGCGGGGTAGTACTTCGGGTCGGCGATGCGGCGCATCGTGTCCGCGCCCACGACGAAGGTGACGGCGCCGAAGGTGCGCGCCTTCTCGACGAACGTCGCCGTGTTGGTGAGGCAGAGCGCGTCGGCGTCGAACTGCGCGGCCCGTTCGCGCAGGTCGTGGAAGTTGAGTGGCGGCTTGTCCACGTTGTGGATGGACAGCTCGAAGGTGATCGGGACGCCGAGGCGCCCTTCCGCGAACTGCGCCATGCGGCGGTGGCCGTCGTGGAGGGGATGGAACGCACCGGGGAAAAGGGCGCGCGGTCGGGCATCGCCGACGACCTGCCGGGTGCCGGCGAGCAACTCCTGCCACGGGGCGTCACCCCGCGCGACATCGGTCTCCAGCGTCTCATCGCCCGTCAGTGCGGGCCTGTCGTTCGCGATCCCGCAGGCGCCGGCCAGCACGTGCAGGGCGACGTCCGCGACCAGGCGCTCTTCCTCTGCCCGGGTGCGCGCGCCCTTGGCGAGGTGCAGCGACCAGGTGCGCGTGACGGAGGACGTCTGCATGGCGAGGTGCGCGCGGTGTTCGCCCGCTTTCGGGCGGGTGGTCGCGAGGCTCGCCGTCAGTGCGAAGCCGAAGCGGTCGGGCCCCGGGTCCAGCTCCGTGGCCTGCAGGAAGCAGCGCATCGCGAGGTCACGCGCCGTCCCCGCGCTGCACGCGGAGTCCAGTGTTCCCCCGATGAATGCCGAAAGGGCGGTCGCGGCGTAGGGGACGGCGGCGTATACCACGGTGCCCGAGGCGCCCGGTACGCCGAGCAGGTTCGAGAGGAGCAGGGAGCCGCCGCCGGTCACGGCGAAGACGCCGCGCGCGGGGCCTTCGTGCAGCGCCCGGACGACGGC
>JAJDTI010000061.1 GCA_022827245.1 Pseudomonadales bacterium
GGTACCGCCCCGCCATGAGCCCGAAAACGGCGCCGAACAGCGAGTTTCCGAGGATATGCGCGAGGTCGCCGTGCAGCGTCAGCGCCGTGATCGCGCGCCACCACGCCCCGTCCCGGACGAGTTCCGCCTCCATGCGTCCCGACCCGCGCCAGTCCAGCCCGAACAGCCCCCATGCCTCGAGCGCCGGCAACGCCCACAGGACACACAGGTAGCCGAGCACTCCCACCCACCCGCTGTCGAAGGTGATGATCGGCGGTACGCGGATCCGCGGGGGCAGGTTCTCCACCCGGTAACGTTCGAGGTGGTCGGCCGCCAGTTCGACATTGCCGCGACGGATGAAGACGCCCCACCCCCCGTCGTCCAGTACGCCCGCTCCCGGGACACGCTCGACGAAGTTGTCGATGCCGACCGCGGTAAGCACCAGCGCGGCGTCGTTGACCGGGCGCGCGTCGCGGTCGTGCCGGATGCAGACCCAGGCGAACGGATCGTCGGCTTCGTCCACGCCGCCCCGGGGCTCAGGCCGCGCAGGCCGCCGCGCGGTTGGAGATGCTGACGCCGCGTCTCCCGCTGCGCAGCGGGTTGCGGTCGTGGCCATTCGTGCAGTAGCCGAAGGAGATGCCGGTGGCGGGGTCGGCCCAGGCGATCTGGCCCCCGGCCCCGCCATGACCGAAGGCCAGCTCTGAGTTGCCGTGCCCGAACCCGCGGTAGTTCCTGTCCTCGTCGCCCGCCACCACGACGCCCAGGGCCCGGTGCACGCGCTTGCCGTACATCGGGTCGGTCAGGTCGCCGCTGCGCACCGCGAGGGCCATCTCGAGCGTCTCTTCCGTCCACACGCGCCCCTCGCCCGCGCCGCCTTGCAGCAGTCCCTGGTAGAAGAGCGCCATGTCCGCGGCCGTCGTGACGGCGCCGCCGCCGGGGACCCCGACCGCGCGGATCTCCGGCCGGTTGAAGCTCAGGATGGCGTCCTCCGTGACCTCCGTGACCGGCGGCTCCGGCAGACCGAGACGGGCGTAATCCTCGCCGGTCAGCGCCTCGCCGACGTGCACGCATTCCGCCACACGGCCGTTCTGGCCCGCCGGCAACCCCACGAAGAGGTCCGGCAGCCCGAGCGGCGCAGCAATCCGATCCCGCACGAACGCCCGGAACTCGCAGCCGCTGCGCCGCTCCACGAGTTCCGCGATCATCCACATGCTGGAGGTCGGGTGGTACTCGAACCGCGACCCCGGCGCCCAGTTGAGGCGCCACTGCGCATAGCGCTCGAGGCGCCGGTCCGGATCCTCCCAGTCGAGGGACCGGAACGGCGCGTGCGGGAAGCCGGCGGTGTGCAGGAAGAGCTGTTCGACGGTGATGCCGTCCTTCCCGTTCGAGCCGAACTCCGGGACGATGTCCGCGACCCGCTCGCCGAGGTCGAGGTCCCCGTCCTGGATCACGAGCCATCCCGCCGCCGACGTGATGGCCTTGGTGGACGAGAAGATGCAGTACAGCGTGTCGTTTCCGGCATCGCCAAAGGTCTCGAACAGGCCCAGGCGCCCCTGCCGCGCCATCGCGATCTGCACCGACGGCAGCAGTCCTTCGTCGACCTCCTGCCTGACCCGTTCCCTGAGGGCATCGAGCCGCGCCGGGCTCAGTCCGATGGCCTCCGGGTCCACCACCGTCTTGCGGTCGGACATGCGCGTTCTCTCCCTGGTCCTCTCCGTGTCTCGCTTACAACCTATCAGGAAGCCGCCGCGCTGCAAATGCACGCGGCGAGGCACCGTCTGTACAATGGCGCCTTCCATGCCAGAAGAGGCGCGGCAAGGGGAACGGCATGGACACTCGGGACGGTTTCGTGGAAGCGGTCGGCAACACGCCGCTCATTCGCCTCACCGACCTGTCCGAGGAGACCGGCTGCGAGATTCTCGGCAAGGCCGAGTTCATGAGCCCCGGAGGCTCCGTCAAGGACCGGGCGGCGTGGTGGATCATCCGCGAGCACGAGAAGAGCGGCGCGCTCCAGCCCGGCGGCACCGTGGTCGAGGGCACGGCCGGGAACACCGGCATCGGCATCGCCCACATCTGCAACGCACGGGGTTACGGCTGCGTCATCTACATGCCGGACAACCAGTCCCCGGAGAAAGTGGAGATCCTGCGCACGCTCGGCGCGGAGGTCCGCGTCGTGCCGACGGTCCCCTACGCCAACGACATGAACTACCAGAAGCAGGCCGGCCGCTACGCGGACTCGCTCGAGAACGCCGTGTGGGCCAACCAGTTCGACAACACCGCCAACCGGCTCGCCCACTACGAGTCCACCGGCCCCGAGGTGTGGGAGCAGACGGGCGGCAAGGTCGACGCGTTCGTGAGCGCGGTCGGCACCGGGGGCACCCTGGCCGGGGTGTCCTGGTACCTCAAGGAACGCAGCCCCGACATCCAGCTCGTGCTTTCCGACTGCATGGGGAGCGCGCTCTACAACTACGTGACGACCGGCGAGGCGACCATGACGCCGGGCCCGTCGATCACGGAGGGCATCGGCAACTCCCGGGTCACGGACAACCTGGCCGGCGCGGAGGTCGACTGGGCGCTGCAGGTGCCGGACCAGGACATGGTCGACATGGTCTACCGGCAACTCACGAACTCCGGCTGGTTCTTCGGCTCGAGCACCGGCATCAACCTGTGCGGCGCGGTGCAGGTGGCCCGGGAACTCGGCCCCGGACACGTCGTCGTCACGATGCTCTGCGACGACGGCAGCAAGTACCGCTCGCGGCTCTTCAACACCGAGTGGCTGGCCGAGCGCGACCTGCACGTTCCGGCCGCGTAGCGCGGCCCGGACGCACCGCCGAGCGCGCATGCGTGCACGACAAACTGTGTCAGAATAGCCCCATGCGTACGCGTTCCGTGCGTCACCGCGGTGGTACCGGAACCCGGGTCCGTTCAGCCGCCGGGTCCCTGTCCCTGCTCTGCGCCCTGCTCTGTTCCATCCTCCTCGCGCAACACGCCGCGGGCGCGAAGGTGTGGGTGCTGGAAATCGACGGTGCGATCGGGCCGGCGTCCGCCGACTACTTCATCCGTTCCCTGGAAGACGCCGAGGAGGCCGACGTGGACCTGGTGGTCCTGCGGCTCGACACGCCGGGCGGCCTCGACAAGTCCATGCGCGACATGATCAAGGTGCTGCTCGCCTCGCGCGTACCCGTCGCGACGTACGTCTCGCCGAACGGCGCCCGCGCGGCCAGCGCGGGGACGTACATCATGTACGCGAGTCACGTCGCCGCGATGGCCCCGGCGACCAACATCGGCTCGTCGACCCCCGTCAGCATCGGGGGCGGCGGCAGTCCCCTGCCCTTCCCGCAGTCGCCGCAGCCACAGGACCCACCGGCCGACGAGACCGCCTCTGACGGCAAGGAAAACGGCGAGGAAACCGGCGAGGAAAACGCCGGGGAACCCGCCGCGACACCCGCCACACCGATGGAGCGCAAGGTCGTCAACGACGCGGTGGCGTACATCCGCGGCATCGCGGAGCTGCGGGGCCGGAACGTGGAGTGGGCCGAACAGACGGTGCGCGAGGCCTCCAACCTGCCGGCGCGGGACGCCCTGGACCAGAACGTCATCGACCTGGTGGTCGAGGACCTCGACGAACTGCTCGCGGCGCTCGACGGCGAGACCATCGCCGTGGAAGGCGGCGAGGTCACCCTCGACACGTCCGACAACCAGATCGAGCGCATCGAGCCGGACTGGCGGTACGAACTGCTCGGCATCATCGCCGACCCGAACGTCGCGTACCTGCTGCTGATGATCGGCGTGTACGGACTCATCTTCGAGTTCTACAATCCGGGGACGGGCGTCGGCGGGGTCGCCGGCATCATCTGCCTGCTGCTCGGCGCCTACGCCCTGCAGATGCTCCCCGTGAACTATGCGGGGCTCGCCCTCGTCATCGTCGGGCTCGGGCTGCTGGCCGCGGAGGCGTTCACGCCGAGTTTCGGCGTGCTCGGCACGGGTGGCGTAATCGCGTTCCTCGTCGGCTCGATCATCCTCTTCGACACGGACCTGCCCGGCTATCGCGTGTCGATTCCGATCATCCTGGCGATGACCGCGGCGACCGCGGGCCTCGTGGTGTTCGTGGCGGGAGCCGCCATGCGCGCCTGGCGCAGCCCCGTCGTCAGCGGCGGCGAGGCGCTCATCGGGGCGGAGGCCGTCGCGCTCGAGGACTTCGACAGCGAAGGCAGCGTACGGGCCGCCGGGGAAGTCTGGCACGCCAGGAGCGAGGGACCCGTCGCCAAGGGCGCTGCGCTCACGGTGACAAGCCGCGAAGGGCTCGATCTCACGGTCGAGCCGCGCGAACAAGGAGAACCGAACGGACCATGACCGAGATATTCACCATCGTCATCATCGGCATCGTGCTCGCCATCCTCGCGAGCGCGCTGCGCGTCCTGCGCGAGTACGAACGCGGCGTCGTGTTCATGCTCGGGCGCTTCTACCGGGTCAAGGGGCCGGGGCTCATCATCATCATCCCGATCATCCAGCAGATGGTCCGGGTGGACCTCCGGACGATCGTCATGGACATCCCCACCCAGGACCTGATCACCCTCGACAACGTGTCCGTGAAGGTCAACGCGGTGCTCTACTTCCGCGTGGTGGACTCGCAGCCCGCGATCATCAACGTCGAGGACTACATGCAGGCCACGGGACAGCTCGCCCAGACGACGCTCCGCTCCGTGCTCGGCCAGCACGAACTCGACCAGTTGCTGGCCGAACGCGAGAAGCTGAACGCGGACATCCAGGCGATCCTCGACCAGCAGACGGACCAGTGGGGTATCAAGGTCTCGAACGTCGAGATCAAGCACGTGGACATCGACGAGAGCATGATCCGGGCCATCGCCAAGCAGGCGGAGGCCGAGCGCGAGCGGCGCGCGAAGGTGATTCACGCCGACGGGGAGTTCCAGGCCGCCGAACGGCTCGTCGAAGCGGCGGAGCGGCTGTCGGGGCAGCCGACCTCCATGCAGCTCCGCTACCTCCAGACCCTGACGGAGATCGCCGGCGAGAAGTCGTCCACCATCGTCTTCCCGTTGCCGGTGAACCTCATGGACTCGCTGCAGCAGCTACTCGGCGGCACGGCGCGCACCGATACCGAGGACCAGCCGGCCGCATGAGGAACCCGTACGCCCCGGCCTCTTGCCGGAGCGTACGGACACGGTCAGGGCTCAACGCCCCTTGAAGACGGGCTGCCTCTTGTTGACGAAGGCCGCCGCCGCCGCGCGGTGGTCCTCGGAAAGCCCCGCGTGCACGTGGTGCGTCGCCTCGAGGTCGAGGCATTCGGTCACGTCCGCGCCCATGGCCGCCCGGTTCAGGTTCTCCTTCATGTACCGGTAGGCGATCGGCGGACCGTCCGCCAGGCGCCGCGCGAGGGCCATCGTCTCCTCCTCCAGCGCCTCCGCGGGAAACACGAAGTTCGCGAGCCCGAGGCGTTCGCACTCTTCCGCGCCGACGCGGTCCGACAGGTAGTAGAGTTCCCGCGCCTTGGCCGAGCCCACGAGGTGGCTCAGGAAGTACGTGCCGCCGTAGTCCCCGCTGAAGCCGACGCGCGCGAACGCCGTCGTGATGAACGCCGAGTCCGCCATGGTGCGCATGTCCGCCGCCAGCGCGATGGCGAGCCCGGCGCCCGCCGCCGGTCCCGGCAGCATGGCGATCACCGGTTTCGGCATGAGGTACATGCGTCCCGCGGTGTTGCGCTGGCTCAGCCGCTGGGCGTGGATGCGCTCGTCGAGGGACGGTTCGTTGCCGGCGCTCGGGCCGCTGCCCCCGGCCGCCATGTTCTTGACGTCCCCGCCGGCACAGAAGGCGCCGCCGGCCCCGCTGACGACTACCGCGCGAACGCTGGCCGACTGCTCGGCGACGTCGAGCGCGCGGGCGAGTCCCGCCGTCATCTCGTTCGACATGGCGTTCCGCGCCTGCGGCCGGTTCAGGGTCATCACGGCCACGCCGTCCTCTTCGTACGCGAGCAGGTGCTCGGTACCGGTGTCGATCTCGATTCTGCTCATGATTGGTGGTTCCTCCTGCTTTTCGATCTGTCCCCAAAACGGGGGTGTGGTTCCGAAGTCGTTCAGGATATCGGCACGCGCGCCGGCGGCACGGCCAGGCCGGCCACCTCCGCGGGGTGACGGTAGACGGCGCCGACGCGCCCGCCCGGGGCGTCGCCCGAGCCCGTCACGATGTACAGGTCGCGCAGGTCGGCGCCGCCGAAGCAGACGCTCGTGCACATCGGCTGCGGAATCTCGACGTACTCGCGGACCGTGCCGTCCGGTTCGTAGACGCCCACGGCGCTGCCGCCGGCGAGCGCGACCCAGACGGCCCCGTCCTCCGACACGACAAGCCCGTCCGGAGCGCCCCGCTCGGTGCGCACGAACGGGGTCTTCTCGCCGAGGTCGCCGCCGTCCGCCACCGGATACGAGAAGACCGTCTGGCGGCGGGAGTCCGAGTGGTACAGCGTGCGCCCGTCCGGCGAGAAGCCGAGGCCGTTGGTGAGTTCCACGTCGTGGCCGACGACGCGGGCGGAACCGTCGAGGTCGATCAGGTAGAGGTCTCCGGCCCGCGGCTCGCGTCCGTCCTCGAAGACGGGGCTCGCGCCCAGGGACCCGGCGTAGACCCGTCCCGCGGCGTCCGTCGTGATGTCGTTGTAGCCCACGTTGCCGTGGTCCGGGTCGCGGTCGAGGAGCGTGACGGTCGCGCCCCCGTCAAAGCCCTTGTAGGAGACGTTCCGGCCGCTGACGACCAGCCCGCCGGCGACGTGCGGCGACATCCCGCCGATACCGCGCCGGTGCTCGAACACTGTCGACACCGTGCCGTCGGGACCAAGGGCGAACACGCCGCCGAACAGGACGTCGCTGTAGAGGAGGCCCCGGTCGCCGTCCCACACCGGTCCCTCGATCAGGCCGTATCCGCCAGTCAACCGCTCGGGCAACGCGCCTCTCCCCTGTGCCCCTTCCCAAAACCGCCGCACCTTGTCATACCGACCCTTTGTAGGCAAGGTGGCGCCGCGTTCGCGGAGATGCGCGGGGGAGCGGTGCTGATCGCATCGGAACGGCTGGCCGATTTCGTGACGGCGATCTTCGTCGCGGCGCGGACGCGCCCGGAGTTCGCGCGGGAGACCGCCGAGCACCTCGTGGCCGCGAACCTCAAGGGGCATGACTCCCACGGCGTCGGCATGGTGCCCAACTATGTCGACAGCATCGCGAGCGGGCACCTCGCGACCGATGCGGAGGTCGAGGTGCTCAAGGACCGGGGCGTGGTCCTGCTCCTGGACGGGCGCTTCGGCTTCGGGCAGGTGGTCGGCCGCCAGGCCACGGACCTCGCGATCGAACGGGCGCGGGACACGGGCATCGTGACGCTCGCGCTGCGCAACGCCCACCACCTGGGGCGCATCGGCACGTACGGCGAGCGTTGCGCCCGCGCCGGATACGTCAGCCTCCACTTCGTCAACGTGACCGGGCACCACCCGGTCGTCTCGCCGTTCGCCGGCCGCGAGGCGCGGCTCCTCACCAACCCGTTCTGCTGCGCCGTCCCCCGCGACGGCGAGCGCCCCATCCTGCTCGACATGGCGACGAGCGCGGTCGCGCTCGGCAAGGTCCGGGTGGCCTACATGAAGGGGGAGCCCGTGGCGGGCGACGCGCTTCTCGACGACGAGGGCCGGCCGACGACCGAGGCACGATACCTGTACGAGGAGCCCAAGGGTTCCATCCGGCCCTTCGGCCTGCACAAGGGCTATGGGCTCGGCCTCGTATGCGAACTGCTGGCCGGCGGCCTCGCCGGTGAGCACACCATCCAGCCGGACAACCCGCGATCCGGCGCCATCTTCAACCACATGCTCATGTTCGTACTCGACCCGGACCTGTTCGGCGGGAGCGCGGCCTTCGCGGCGGAGGTCGAGGCGATGGCGGACTACCTGCGCGGCACCGCCCCGGCGGAAGGGCACGACCGGGTCCGCCTGCCGGGCGACCCCGAGGCCGAGTCCATGGAGGAGCGGCGCGCGCAGGGCATCCCGATCGACGACAACAGTTGGGCCGACATCCTCGCCGCCGCGGGCCGCGCCGGGCTTTCGGACGACGAGATCGCCGCGCTGACGGCCGTCAGTCCGGCCAGCGGACGCCCTTGACGCAAGCGCACACGATGCCTGCCAGCGCGTCCGTCAGCACGCTTGTCGGCACCGGCGCGGCCGGCCGGGCGCCGGACGGCGCGATCGGCCCGGAAACGGCCGTTGCCGAACCCTTCGGCGTCGCCCTCGACCCCGACGGCCGCCTGTGTTTCTGCGACCTGGGCAACCACCGCATCTGCCGGGTGGACCAGCACGCCGGCCGTATCGAGACCATCGTCGGCACGGGCCGCCCCGGCCATTCCGGAGACGGCGGCCCGGCGCTCGAGGCGGACATCCGCGAGCCCTACGAGATCCGCTTCGACCCCGGCGGCAGCCTCTACTTCGTGGACATGCCCAGTCACGTCGTCCGCCGCGTGGCGTCGGACGGGAGTCGCATCGACACCATCGCGGGGACCGGCGAGTCCGGCTTCCACGGCGATGGTGGCCCCGCCACCCGGGCCGCGTTCCGGCAACCGCACAGCATCGAGGTCGCGCCCGACGGCGCCCTGTTCGTGGCCGACATCGGCAACCACCGGATACGCCGCATCGATCCCGCCACGGGCATCGTCGAAACGTTTGCCGGAACGGGCGAGCCGGCGCCGGCGCAGGACGGCGCCCACGTCGGACGGACACCGCTGCACGGCCCGCGCACCCTCGCCTTCGACGAGACCGGCGACCTGTACCTGACCCTGCGCGAAGGCAACGCGGTGTACCGGATCGACATGCGGAACCGCACGCTCCACCACGTGGCGGGCACGGGCAAGGGCGGTTACCGGGGCGACGGCGGCGACGCGAAGACCGCGGACCTCGCCGGCCCCAAGGGCATCTCGGTGACCCGCGCCGCCCTCTACATCGCCGACACCGAGAGCCACACCATCCGCCGCATCGACCGCGGGACCGGCATCATCACCACGGTCCTCGGCGACGGCACGCGCCACGACGGTCCGGACGGCGATCCGCTGCGCTGCGGTCTCGCGCGGCCCCACGGGGTGCTCGCCACCGCCGACGGGCGCGTGTTCGTCGGCGACAGCGACAACCATCGGGTGCGCGTGCTCCAAACGGCGTGACGCGCACTCCACACAGGGGGAAAGGCACATGATCTACGAGGAACGCCGCATCCGGCTGCATCCGGGGAGTTTCCGGGACTACCGGACCTGGGCCCTCGAGACGTTGTGGCCGGCGCTCATCGCGGCCGGCCACCGCCCGCTCTGCGTCCTCAACGGCCTGATCGGCGCCCGGGCCGAGGAAGTGGTGTGCTTCAACGGCTTCGAGGACTTCGACGCGTGGCAGGCGGCGCAGCCGCTCCTGGCCGGCGACGCCGACGGCCCCCGGCAGTGGGTCGCGTCCGAGGAAGCGCGGCCGCTGCTCGCCTCCGCCTACCGCCCCACCGGACCGACGCGCCCCGAGGACCGGCGCCCGGTCTACGGGCTGCGCCGCTGGTGGATCCGCCCCGAGGACTGGCTGACCTTCAACCGCCTCTCGTACGAAGGCGTCTGGCCGCCGCTCGACCACATGGGCCACTGGGTGCTGGGCCAGTTCCGCGACGCGGCCACCACCTCGCCGCTTGCGATCATCAACCTGGCGGGATACCCCGACGTCGCCCACTGGCAGCACACCCGCAAGCCGTCCGAGCACGGGGTGCCGGCGGACCTCCTCGAGAAGTTCGAGACGCTCGGGCGCGACCGCGGCAAGCTGGTACTGTCGAGCTACGTGTGCCTCATGGCGGCGCACTGGCCGGACTGACGGGGCACCGGATCGCTGAGATGACGTACCGGATGCGATCTCCCGGGCCAACTCGCAACGCGGTACGGACGGCCTTCGGCACGGTCGTCTGCCCTTTCGACGTCAGGGTGGACTCGATCATGCGTTACTTCTCCGTTTCCTGCCAAAGTCTATCTGTCTATCTGTCCTTGCCTGATCCAGCTTGGCGAGGCATCGACACCACGCCGACGCGTGCGAAGCGGAACCGCGGATCGTCACTCCGTCCCGGTATCCGCGGAGCCATCCCCTGTTGACCTATCGTCCCGCACGAAACGCGGTTCCGGCGTCCACAGGACCACGATGACCAGCGCGACGAGCTGCAACGCCACGGTCAGCCAGAAGAGCGCCGGGTACGACCAGACGGCGGCCACGACGCCCCCGAGGAAAGGACCGGCCGCGGCCACGACGTTGACCGCCGTGCCGGAGGCCGCGACGCGCAGCGGAATGTCGTGCACGCGCCCGAACTCGAGCACCATGTTCTGGGCCGCCTGGTTGAATCCCCCGGACGGGATGCCGAGAAGCACGAAGAAGAAGACGAGTTCCGCGACCGAGGTCACGAACGGGATGTAGGCGTTCGCGGCCGTCCAGAGCGCCAGGTTCACGATCAGCACGATACGGTGGCCGAAACGGTCTCCCAGCGCGCCCCATACCAGGTTCGCGACGCTGGAACTCAGCATCAGCACCGTCGTGACCAGCCCGAGCACGGCCCCGGTGATATCCATGCGGGTCGCGGCGAACACGATGTAGAACGGCAGGGCCATGCGGCCGGCGGAGCCGAGCGCGCGGGCGACGAAGAAGCGGGCGAACGCCGGGTCGTCGCGCAGCAGCGGCGCGATGCCCCGCAGGGCCGCGAGGGGCGACTCGCGCGGGCGCAAGGTCAAGGAGGTCGGCTCCTTGGTCATCGCGACGCCCGCCAGACCCAGCGAACCGACCGCGAATGCCAGCAGGAACACGGACGCATAGCCGTTGCCGAGCGCGTCCTGCTCCAGCAGGAACGCCCCGGCCAGGTAGGAGACCGCGGCGGACGTCAGTCCCGCCAGGAAGTGGCGCGCGCCGTTGACGATGCCGCGCCGCCGTACGGGAATGACCCGCGCGCGCAGCGAGTTCACCGCCACCTGGGACATGCCCTGGAAGAACCCGAGGAGCGTGAGGAACACGAGCAGCGCCGCGACCGCCGCGCCCCCGCCGAGCAGGAAGCCGGCCAGCGCCAGACCCAGCACCTGCAGGCGCATAAGCGTGCTCGTCACCATCGTGGCGCCGAGGATGCGGGGCCGGTGACCGATCAGCGAAGCCCCGATCACCGGCGAGACCACCGTGCCGAGCCCCTGCAGGGAACGCGCGGCGCCGACGACCAGGTCCGAGCCCGAAAGTTCGAACAGGAAGGCGGGAAGGAACGTGGGCGCCTGCACCAGGCGGAAGCCCGTCTGGCCGAACGTGCCGTGCAGGAGCTGTCCGACGACGTTCCTGTTGAGGTGCCGCTCTACGGTCTCCCGCTCAGCCGCCCGCACCCGGGCGTCCTTCGGCACGACCGCGCCGCCGCGTCACCTGGGCGAACGCGTAGCCGCCGAGGGCGCCGGCCGCCGCCTGGGCGATGAGGCCGCCGAGCGTGCGCGCTCCCGCCACCGGCATCATCCCGAGCGTCGCTTCCATCAGGCTGAGCGCGACGCCTATCGCGGCCGCCCCGGCGAGGACGTACCCCAGGGTGCGCAGGACCGGCACGAAGCGGACGACGAGGGCCGCCACGGGAAAGGCGATCAGGAACCCCACGCCAGCCAGCGCTCCCGCGATGGGCCCCATGCCCCAGATATCGTGCGCGTACATGGCGAAGCGCTCGGACAGAGCGACGTCGACGCCGAGGCCCTCGAGGGCGCGCAGGACGAAGTGGCTGGACAGGAACGCCGACCCGACCGCCGCAACCGCCACCGCGATGACGAAGCCGACGATCTGACGAACCGCGCGCATATCGGTACCATGATGACGGTTTTCGGCGCTCGGGAGAACCCCATGCGGGCCGCCCTCGCACTCCTCGTCCTGGCCACGGCCATGCAGTCCACCGCCGCCGACTACCGGCTGGAGACGGTGGCCGAGAACCTGACGTGGCCGTGGTGCATCGCGTTCCTGCCGGACGGGAACATGCTGGTGACCGAACGCGACGGTGACCTGCACGTCATCCGTGAAGGCATCCTGGATCCACGCCCCGTTACCGGCGTCCCGCCGGCGTACGTGCGCAGCCAGGGCGGCCTGTTCGACGTGCTCCCGCACCCCCGCTTCGAGGAGAACGGCCTCCTCTACCTGAGCCTGGCGCACGGCACGCCGGACGCCAACGCGACGCGGGTCGTCCGCGGTCGTTTCGACGGGACGTCGCTGACGGACGTCGAGACCGTGTTCACGGTCGAACCGACGAAGGACACGCCCGTCCACTACGGCGGCCGCATGCTCTTCCTGCCCGACGGCACGCTGCTCCTGACGACGGGGGACGGCTTCGTCTACCGCGAGGAGTCACAGCGGCTCGGCAGCCTGCTCGGGAAGGTGCTGCGGCTCAACGACGACGGCACCGCACCGGACGACAACCCGTTCGTGCAGGACGCCGCGGCGCGGGACGAGATCTGGACCTACGGGCACCGCAATCCCCAGGGCATCGCCTACGCCGCCGACACCGGCACCGTCTACCTCCACGACCACGGCGCCCAGGGCGGCGACGAACTGAACGTCATCGCCCCCGGCAGCAACTACGGCTGGCCCATCGTCACCCTCGGCATCGACTACACCGGCGCCCGCATCTCGCCGTTCCGGGAATATCTGGGTATGACACCGCCCATAGTGGACTGGACGCCGTCGATCGCGCCGGCGGGGCTGACCTACTACGACGGCGACCCGTTTCCGGAGTGGCGCGGAGACCTGTTCGCCACGTCGCTGGTGTTCAACTACGTCGAGCGGGTAGACCTCGAGGGCGGCGAGGTCGCAGGGCGGCATCGCATGTTCGAGGAGATCGGGGAACGGATCCGGGACGTGCGGGCAGGGCCGGACGGAAGCCTGTACGTGTTGACGGACTCGGAGGCGGGGCGGGTGGTTCGGGTGGCGCCGGACGGGTAGCCGCGTAAGACATTTCGACCGGCAAGAGAGTGCGATCTCTCACGCGCCGGCGAGC
>JAJDTI010000062.1 GCA_022827245.1 Pseudomonadales bacterium
GCTTCCGGGAGCTCGACGCGCCGCTGCTCGTCGAGTGGGCCGACGGCCGCGCCCCGATCGTGTTCGCGCTGGAGGCGGAGTCCGACGCGCGCCGCTTCTCGCCGCGCCGGCTGGCCCGCTACTGCCTGGACCTCGCCGACAGGTTCGACACCGACCGCGTGGTGCCGGTGGTGGTGTTCCTGCGCTCCGGCGCGGCCCCGGGGCCGCTGACGCTCGGCACCGGGCGGCGCGCCTACCTGCCGTTCGACTACCTCGCGTGCGCGTTGGGCGACCTGCCGGCGGAGCGCTGGATGGACAGCGACAACGTGGTGGCGCGGGTCAACCTGCCGAACATGCGGTGCCCGGCGGAGCGCCGGGTCGACGTGTACGCCGCCGCCATGCGCGGGTTGCTGGAGCTTGAGGCGGACCCTGAGCGGCGCGCGAAGTACGTCGACTTCATCGACATCTACGCGGGCCTCACGGACAATGAGCGCGCGCGCTACCGGGAGCGATATCCCGAGGAGAGCAACGTCATGCAAGGAGTCGTCCAGCGAGCCCGCGACGAGGGCATCGAGCAGGGACGCATCGAAATGAAAGGCGTCGTCCAGCAGGCCCGCGACGAAGGCATCGAGCAAGGACGCATCGAAATGAAAGGCGTCGTCCAGAAGGCCCGCGACGAGGGCATCGAGCAGGGCATGCGGCAGGGCCGGGTGGAAGGCGAGCGCACGGTCCTGGAGCGGCAGTTGCGGCGGCGCTTCGGTCCGCTTTCCCCGGCGGTCGCGGAGAAGCTGCGCGAGGCCCCAGCGGCGGACCTGGAGGCGTGGGCCGAGAACCTGCTCGACGCGCGGACGCCGGACGACGTGTTCGCTCCGAGCTCCTGACGAAACCGCGCGAGGAGCGCCGTTCCCTGGACCGCTCCACGCGCCAACGCGAAACGGTCGCCACCAGACCAGTCCCTAGGGGCGCCGTAGAACGGCGCAGGCGCGTAGGTCGGTGGGGCTGGGCCGCGAGCGGAACCGCAGGCGACGGTTGCGGGGCGCTACCCCACGACCGTCGCCGCGTCCTCCTCCGCGATGGTGTGCTCGATGTGGCCGATGCGGTCGATCTCGATGCGCACCACGTCGCCGACCTTGAGCCATGCCGGCGGCTTCATCGCCACGGCGACGCCCGCCGAGGTACCGGTGTAGATGACGTCGCCCGGCTCGAGGACGAACGCCTGCGTCAGGTGCGCGATCTGGTCGAAGCAGTCGAAGACCAGGTACTCGGTGTTGGAGTCCTGGCGCGTGTCGCCGTTCACGAGCGTGCGCAGGCCCAGGGTGTGCGGATCGCCGATCTCGTCCGGCGTCACGATCCACGGCCCGAACGGCGCGTGCGTGTCGAAGGACTTGCCGATCTGCATGGTCGGCGCCGCCCGCTGCCAGTCGCGGACGCTGACGTCGTTGCCGCAGCAGTAGCCGGCGATGATCTCGTGCGCGCGTTCCCTCGGGACGTGCTTGCCGCGTTTGCCGACCACGAAGACCAGCTCGCCCTCGTAGTCGAGATAGCTCGAGACCGACGGCATCGCGATGGTGCCGTACGGGGCGTTCGTCGCCGTCGTCTGCTTGTTGAACCAGATCTGGGTCTTCGGGGGCTGCGCCCCGGTCTCCTCGATGTGATCCCGGTAGTTCAGGCCGATCGCCAGGATCTTGCCGGGGCGCGGCACGGGGGCCAGCAGCTCCACGTCGTTGAGGGCGAGGGCGTGGTCCGCGTCCGTCTGCGCCGCGCGCGCCGCGTCCATCGCGGCATCGCCCGCCTCGAGGAACCCGACCATGTCCGTCGGCAGGTCCGGCGCCGCCGCGGACAGGTCCACCACGAGCTCTCCGACCACCGCGCCGATCCGCGTGCGCCCACCATGCGTGAAAGTGACCAGTTTCATGTCGTCGAACGCTCCCCCTGGACGAAAGCACGCATTATGCAGGTTAGGAGCTTGCGCCGTAGGAGTTTCGCACCAGCGAAACTCCCACCCGTCCTGCGGACGGGCCGCGACCGTTAGGTCGCGCTAGGTCCGCCGAGTACGAAAAGATGGCGACGGACTACAACGCCGCGGCGAAGCCGTGCACGTCCCGGACCGTCGCGTAGTACGCCTCCGGCTGCACCTGCGGAGTCACGGTGTCGCCACCGTGCGCCGTGCCGTTGACCGTGCGGCTCATCGTCGGCACGCCGGCGGCCATGAGCTTGCGGGCGTAGATGAGGCCCTCGTCCCGCAGCGGATCGAGCTCGTTCACCGAGACGACGTGGGGCGGCAGGCCGGTCAGGTCGTCCGGCCCGGCGTGGTAAGGCCAGGCCAGCGGATTCCGGGCGTTCCGACCCTCCGGGTCGTACGCGGTGGCGGTCAGCTTGCCCATCACCTGGTTCATGTTGTAGTCGCCGTTCTCACGCCAGGACACGAGTTCGGCCGGCGGCGGGTGGTACTGGCCGGCGATGTAGGGACAGCACGCGTAGACGCCCGCGATCTCGTCTATCCAGCCCTCCCGCCGCGCCTTGAGCGCCGTGGCGAGACACAGGTTGCCGCCGCCGGACTCGCCGGAGACCACCATGTGCGAGATGCCGAGCGCCTCCCGGTTCCGGTACGTCCAGCGCGCGCCGCTCGCGCAGTCGTTGAGTCCCGCCGGGAACGGATGGCAGCCGAGTCGGCCCGCCGAGTTGCGGAACTCGACCCCCACCACGACCAGGCCGGTCACGGCCAGCTCGTCGCGCCAGCGCCGGTACGGCGCATCCTCCGCCGTCAGGAAGGCCATGCCCCCGCCGTGCGTGTGCACGATGCCGGGCAGCGCCCCCGCGCGCTCGGCGGGCTCGACGATGTGCAGCGTGATCCGGTTGCCGTCGACCCCCTCGATGTCCTCGGTACGCCGCGCGATCCCCTCCACCGGGGGCAGATCCACGTAGTCCGCCTCCATGGCGGTTGCCTCCGCGTCGAAGGCCGCGAGGAAGTCCAGGATGTCCGCAAGCGGGGCGTCCGCGCCGATGGGCGGTGCCGTCGCGATCTCTCCGAGCCCGCCCTCCAGCGTCGTCCGCACCCGCGGATCGAGCCGCGGGTCCGTGGCGAGGGTAAGGTCCGGGTTGCCCAGGCGGCCGGGCAGGTGGGGGTCAGGCCGGGCCATGGCGAGTCTCTCCGCGCAAGGGGCGACTTCCCATGCTAGCAGGCGCGGGCACTCCTTCTACCGTCTCCCGCGTTCGAGCACGAACTCGCGCGCGTAGCCCGCCATCTCCGTGAACACGTCCTCCGGGTGGGTCCGCTTGCGTTTCAGGACCTTGTAGCCGTGGTCCGCGGTGTCGAGCCACTTGAGCGTCCCCCCTACCCGGCCGACCACCTGCGCGAGCAGTTCCGGGTCCGCCAGCCCGTCCCGCGTCCCGGACAGGAACAGCATCGGCGCGTCGATCACGTCCATGTGGTCCGCCCGCTGGATGGACGGCTTGCCCGCGGAGTGGAGGGGAAAGGAGCCGAAGATCATGCCGGCGACATCGAGGCCCCGATCCACCACCGCGTGCGTCGCCATGCGTCCCCCGAAGCTGTGTCCACCGAGGTAGTACGGTCCCTCGCAGGCGTCCTTCGCGAACGCCAGGGCGGCGGCGACCGTGGCTACCGAGATGGCTTTCGAGTCCACCCGCGACTTGCCGAGTTCCTTGAACGGAAAGTTGAAACGCAGGGTCGAGATCCCGGCGGCCGCGAACGCGTGCGCGATCCCTTCCATGCTGGCGTGGTGCATGTCCGCGCCGGCGCCGTGGCCGAACACGAGGGTGGCAACCGGGTCCCGCGCGCGGACAAGGAGTGCGCCGACGTCCGGCACCGGGCCGACGTCGACATCGATGCGGAGCGGGTGGGCCACGCGCCCCGTCCCGGCGCCGGCGGTCAGGCGGGGAGTTCCGCCACCGACTGGATGATGCGCCCGACCAGCCCGTACTCCACGGACTCCTCCGCGCTCATCCAGTAGTCGCGGTCGGTGTCCTGCTGCACCCTGTCGAGGGGCTGGCCGGTCTGTTCCGCGATGATCTGGTTGATCCGCTCCCGCGTCTTCACGATCTCGCGGGCGTGGATCTCGATGTCGGACGCGTCTCCGCCGAACCCGCCGGCGGGCTGGTGAATGAGAAACCGCGTGTTCGGCAACGCGAAGCGGTTGTCCCGGTCCGCGGCCAGGTAGATGTGCGTCGCGATGCTGCCGACCCAGCCGGTGCCGACCGTGCGCACGGTGGGCTTGATGTAGCGGATCATGTCGAAGACGGTGTCGCCGGACTCGACGTGCCCGCCCGGCGAGCCGATGAAAAGAGTGATCGGGTCGTCGCTCTCGAACGACAGCGCCAAAAGCCGCTCGGCGCTGCGCTGCGCGACGCTCTGGGTGATCTCGCCGAAGATCGTCAGCGTGCGGTTCTTGAGGAGCGTGTTCTCGAGGAAAGCGAACTGCTTCGCGACCTCCGCCGCTTCCTCCGCGCCGTCCAGTCGGGACATGGTCTGCCTCATCCGGAAAAGGCGGCGATGGTACCATCGCGCACGCCTTCCGGGACGCGCGCGTACGGAGAAAACGCGCCGGAAACGCGCATGGGAACCGCCGCGTTTCCTCTCCCGGCGCCGGACCACCCGATACGGAGACCCCTATGCCCCTGCACCCAGAGTTCCAGGCCATGCTCGACACGCTCGCCGAAGCCGGCGGACCGAACCTGATCGACATGCCCCCGCCCGCCGCCCGCGAGATGATGCGGGCCATGCAGCCGCCCCTCGACCTCCCGGTAGGCAAGGTCGAGAACGTCTCCGTCGCCGGTCCCGAGGGATCGATTCCGCTACGCATCTACACCCCGGAAGGGAGCGGTCCCTTCCCCATCACCATGATGTTTCACGGTGGCGGCTGGGTGATCGGCGACCTCGACACCGCCGACAGCCAGAGCCGTGAACTGTGCCAGGGAAGTGGCAGCATCGTGGTCTCCGTGGACTACCGGCTCGCGCCCGAGCACCGCTTCCCCGCCGCCGCCGACGACTGCTACGCGGCGACCTGCTGGGCGAAGGAAAACGCGGCATCGCTCGGTGGGGACCCGGGCCGGTTCGCCGTCGCCGGGGACAGCGCGGGGGGCAACCTCGCCGCCGTCGTCTCGCTGATGGCCCGCGACAGGGGCGGCCCGGCGATCGACTTCCAGCTCCTAGTCTATCCGGTGACCGACGGCGTCAGCTTCGACACCGACTCCTACCGCGACAACGCCGAGGGCTATCTCCTGACCACCGAGGCCATGCACTGGTTCTGGGACCACTACGCGGACCCGGACGACCGGACGAACCCCTACGCGTCGCCGGCGCAGGCTTCCGACCTGTCCGGGCTCCCGCCGGCGCTGGTCATGACGGCGGAGTTCGACCCCCTGCGCGACGAGGGCGAGACGTACGCGCGGATGCTCGAGGACGCCGGCAACACCGTCGAGTGCGTCCGGTTCGACGGGCTGATCCACGGCTTCTTCTCGCAGGGGCCAGTCATCCCCGCGGCTCGCCCCGGCATGGAGAAGGCCTGCTCCGCACTGCGCGCGGCCTTCGCCAACTGAGGAGGCGGCCGTGACGGATACACCCACCGTGCGCAAGGCGATCGTGATCGGCGTGGGTCCGGAAGACGGCCTCGGCGGGCAGCTCTGCGTGCGCTTCGCGGAGCGCGGTCATCACGTCTTCGTCGCCGGGCGCACGGCGGCGAAGGTGGAGGCGCTGGCTTCGAGCATCGGCGATAACGCGACCGCGGTCGTGACAGACGCCACCGACGAGGCGCAGGTGGTCGCGCTGTTTGACGCCGCCGAAGCCGCCGAGGGAGAACTGACGCTCGCGATCTACAACGCCGGCAACAACACGCCCGGCCGCATCGCCGAGATGGAGGCGAGCTACTTCGAGCAGTCCTGGCGCGTCGGCGCGTTCGGCGGCTTCCTGTTCGGCCGCGAGGCGGTCCGCCGCATGCACGGCCGGGGCGGGACGCTGCTCTTCACCGGGGCCAGCGCCTCGCTGCGCGGCCGGGCCAACTTCGGCGCCTTCAACTCGTCGAAAGGCGCGTTGCGGAACCTCGCCCAGGCGATGGCGAAGGAATACGGCGAGGAAGGCATCCACGTCGGCCACGTCGTCGTCGACGGACCGATCGGCGGCGATAAGATCAGGAAGGGCTTCCCGGAGTTCGCCGAGCGCCTCGGCGAAGACCGGATGATCGACATCGGCGGGATCGTCGACTGCTACGAGTTCCTCTACAACCAGCCGCGCAGGGCGTGGTCGTTCGAGGTGGACGTCCGGACGTCGCTCGAGGACTGGTAGGGGCGGTTTGGTTCCGCCCCTCCACAGGCATCGAGCGGAAGTTTCGCGTAGCGAAACTTCCAACGCGAATGCAGTTCGCGCTCAGTCCACGCGCGCCTGTGCGCTCCCCTTCAGGACCACGTCGCCCTTCTGGTTGACGGTCGTGACGTCGAGATCGACCAGCCCGTCCTCGACCTTCAGGACCGTGGCGGTGGCGTCCAGGGTGTCGCCCGGCCACACCTGGTTGGTGAACCGTACGCCGTACTCCGTCAGCCGTCCGTCGCCGACGTAGTTGGTCAGCATCCGCCCGGTCATGCCCATGGTCAGCATGCCGTGGGCGAACACCGTGGGGTAGCCGGCCACTTCCTTCGTGAAGAGTTCGTCCGTGTGCACCGGGTTGTAGTCCCCGGACGCTCCCGCGTACTGGACGATCTGCGTGCGCTTCAGGTCTTCGACGACCCGTTCGGTGTGGGTGTCGCCGACGTTGAGGTCTGCTGCATTCAAAGCCATCGTCTTTGCTCCGTGTTCGTTGTCAGCCCTGGTCGACCGGACGTTCCGTCTGGACGCCCACGCCCGTCGCCGTGACGACGAGTTCGCCGTTCTGGTCGCGGTACTCGGTGACCGTCTCGGAGAACTTGAGCGTCCCGGCGCGCCGGCTCTGCCGCTCCCACTTGTTGCCCGGCTTCGTGGTCGCCGTCAGGACATCCCCCACGCGCGGATGCCGGTGGTAGACGTAGCGCTGTTCCGCGTGCAGGCCGCCCCCGCCTCCACCGCCGCCGCCGCCGCTTTCGCGGACGACGCCGGTGGGCTTGCCACCGGAGCCGAACCAGGGCTCGCCGACCTTGGGACGCAGGAAGTAGTCGGGGTCGAACTGCGCGCTCGCCTGCACGAAAGTCGGCGGTGCGACGACCGCTTCGCATTCCGTGGACCTCGCGTAGTCCTCGTCGTAGTAGATCTGGTTGTCGTCGCCGACAGAGCGCGCGAACATCATGATGTGCCCGGCCTCGACCGGGAACTTGTCTACGGCCATTGCTCCCCCTGAGGGTCGTCCAAAACCCGCAAAGGTACCAAGGATCAGCGGCCTTTGAAATCCGGCTTGCGCTTTTCCAGGAACGCCGAGATGCCTTCCTGCTTGTCCTCGGTCTGCACCAGGGCGCCCTGCGCGTACTTCTCGAGCATGAGGGCGCCGGCCAGGCTCGCCTCCATGCCGAAGTTCACCATCGCCTTCATGGTGCGCGGCACGAAGGGCGCGAAGCTCGCGAGATGCTCCGCCACGCGGCGCGTCTCGGGCAACAGCTCTTCCGGCTCGACGAGCCGGGTCACGAGACCGATCGAGAGCGCCCGTTCCGCGTCGATGGGCTCCCCCATCAGCATCATCTCCATCGCCCAGCCGCGTCCGACGATGCGCGGCAGGCGCGCGGTCGCCCCCCCGCCGGGAATGATGCCGAGCTTCCCCTCCGGCGTCGCGAAGCGGGACCGGTGTGTCGCGATGCGCAGGTCGCAGCCGAGCGCGACTTCGAGTCCGCCGCCCATGCAGATGCCGTCGATCGCGGCGATGGTCGGCTTGGGCGTGCGCTCGAGCTGGTCCGCCAGCCCTTGCACAATGGGTTCGAGGGCCTTCCTGAAGTCGCGGTGCAGCACTTCGGAGAGGTCCGATCCCGAGGCGAACGCCCGTCCCCCGGCGCCCGTGATCGCGATCACCCGGATGTCGTCGTCCGTCGCGGCGGCGCGCACCGCGCCATGCAACTCCTCCAGGGTGTCGAGGGAGATCGCATTGTGGCGCGCGGGGCGGTTGATGGTGACGAGCGCCAGCGGCCCGTCGACCTCGTAGAGGATTTCCTGGAAGTCCATGGGGACACAGTCTAGCCGTTGTGGTCCGGCCACGTCGGAGCACTGCTCAGCAAAGGCGGAGCCCCAAATAAGTAGCCCGCCAGCCTGGAGAGGGAGCTGGCGGGCCAAGTCGACCTCGAAGGGCGAGGCCGCGAGGGGGATTAGAGATTGCCTCTTTCCGGGTGGGAGCCGTCCCAATGCGCTGGTCCGCTCCACCCCGGGGACTTCAGCCTCAATGCGACCGAATTCGTCTCACCCCACGGACATCCTGCCAAAGGGCTGTTTCCCGGTGATTTCTCCGGCGGGCGGTTTTGTGTCGGTTTGTATCAGCGTACTGACGGAGACCCACACATCCGCCCCGCCTGACGCGCTCGCGCCGATGCCGACCCGCCAACCGTGGGCGAGGCAGAGCTGCTGCACGATGGCGAGCCCCAGCCCGCTGCCCCCGGCCTCGCGCGCGCTGGGGCGGTCCAGGCGGAAGAACGGCTGGAACACGCGCTCGCGGTCGCCTTCCGGAATCCCCGGGCCGCTGTCCACCACGTGTACGGTGAGTTGGCCGCCCACGTCCACGACGACCTCCGCATCCTCGCCATGCCGGCGCGCGTTGTCCACGAGGTTCGCCAGGACCCGCGCGAACGCGCTCGGCGCGACGAGACCGCGGGCCTCCTCGTCGCCGCGCCAACGCACCGGCACTTCCGGATCGATGTCGGCCACGACCGACTCGATGTACGGCTTCAGCAACAGCTCCTGCGCGGCCTCGCCGGCGCCCCGCGCGAACCGCAGCGCGTCGCCGATGAGTTCGTCCATCCGCTCCAGGTTGCCTTCCATGCGCGCGACGAGCTTGCGGTCCACGTCGTCCGGCAGCAGTTCGACCGCCAGGCGCATGCGGGCCAGCGGGGTCCGCAGATCGTGGGAGATGCCGGCGAGCAGCGTCGTCCGGCTCGACAGCAGCGTGCTGATCTCGCGCGCCATGCGGTTGAAGCTCTCCGCGAGCGTCACCAGTTCGCGGGGGCCTTTCTCGGGCAGCGGCGAGAACCCCTCCGCGCCCCGGAACGCCTCGACCGCGCCGGCCGTCTCCGCCAGCGGTTGCGCGATGCGCCGCACGACGAGGGACGACGTGACCAGCACGATCACCCCCCCGACCACGCCGATGATGAGCCCCACGTAGGGCAATTGCTCGTCCTGCTGCCCCGGCGCGAAGCCGATCTGCAGCCGGCCGCCGGGTATCGGTACCTCCGCCCAGACCAGCTCGTCGCCCTCGAGCAACCGCACCGGCGCCCCGAGACGCTCCGAGATCCGGGCCCGGAGCAGCGCGTAGTAGTCGTTGTCCACCGCGGCCGGCGGCAGGTCGCGAATGTCCGGGCTGATGACCAGGTCGTGCATGCGCGCCATCTCGAGCTCGAACGCGGGCCGCGCGTCGGTGTAGTCAGGCAGTTCGGCCCAGGTCTGGGCCGAGAGCACCACGAGGCCCGCCTCGTCGTCCGCGGAGCGTTCGGTCATCGGACCGACGACGAAGACCTGCAACGCCGCCAGGGCGGTCGCCGCGATCGCGACCGCGCTGAACGCCAGCACGACATTGGTGCGCGCGAGGAGCGAGGTCCGCAGGCCCCCCGGGCGGAACTTCGGCGGCTTCCGACCCGCGCCCGCCGATGCCACCAAAGCCGCCACCCGCCGCGCCCGACGCCGTCAGGGGCTGTCGGGGGAGAACATGTATCCCCGGCCCCAGATCGTCTTGATGAAGACGGGCGAGGACGGGTCGGATTCGATCTTGCCGCGCAGCCGCGTGACGCGAACGTCGATGCTGCGATCGAACGGCGACCGCTCGGCGCCGGTCAGGAGATCGAGGATACGGTCCCGGTCGAGCACCTTGTTCGGATGGCGCGCGAAGACGCTCAGCAGGTCGAACTCGCCGGTGGTCAGCGGGACGGTCCGGTCCCCGTCGGTCAGCCGGTGCGCGTTCAGGTCGAGCCGGAACGCCCCGAACTCGACGACGTGCGACTCCGCCCCGCTGTCCTGCCCCGCCGTGCGGCGCATCACCGCCCGGATCCGCGCGAGCAGCTCCCGCGGGTTGAAGGGCTTGGTCATGTAGTCGTCGGCGCCGACTTCGAGGCCGACGATGCGATCGACGTCTTCCCCCTGCGCCGAGACCATGATGATCGGCACGGTCGACGTCCGTTTCAGCCGCTTGGCGATGGAGAGGCCGTCCTCGCCGGGGAGCATCACGTCGAGAATGACCAGGTCGATGTCGTGGGCCGACAGGGCCTCGTCCATGCCGGCGCCGTCCTCGACGCCGATCACGTCGTAGCCCTTCTGCTCCAGGTACTGGTTCGCGAGTTCGCGCAACTCCGCGTCGTCGTCGACCACGAGCAGAGTCGCCTTGTCATGGGCCATCGCCGACTCGGTCAATCGCCCTTGACCGTCTTTCCGACCTTCACCACCGGCGCATTCACCGTGTCCTCGGCCTCCTCCACGCGCCGTTCGAAACCCTTGCCGTAGTCGTCGGGGCCCTCTTCGGGCCCCTCTTCGAGGGCCGCCTCCGGCGGGCGCGACCGGATGCGCACGACCTGTTCGATGTGCACCACCGAACCGTCCGGCCCCCGGACGGTACGTCCGAACCGCCGGCGCACTTCCACCGGGATGGCCTGGCCCCGACCGTGCTCGGCCATGCGCCGGCGCATCTCGAGAAAGAAGTCGCGTCGTTCCTCGCTGCCGAGCGACTCCCAGTCCGAGGCGACCCGCGTGAGCTGCTCGTCGGAGTACTCGGCGTAGGGATTGGAGTCCGCGGCGGCGGGCAGGGCCAGGAGCGCGGCTATCGCCCCCCAGAGCGCTCCACAAAGGACCGCACAGAGCCGCCGTAACCGGCGGTGGCCAGGCCACCCCGGCTTGCGAGCCTCATGCAAGCGTCCTGACGACACGCCCTGCAAGACTCCTCGTCTGTCTCGACCTCTGTTTCGCGCGACCCGCGACGCCCTTTCGGACGTCGCCCCGCGCCCCGGGAAACGGCCGAGCCGTAACTCGGCCGATCGCCCGGAGGAACTGCTGTCAGGCGGCCTCGAACAGCCCCGCGGCGCCCTGGCCGCCGCCGATGCACATCGTCACCACGCCGTACTTCTGGTTGCGGCGCTGGAGTTCGCGCAGGATGGAGCCCGTGAGCCGCGAACCGGTCATGCCGAACGGGTGTCCGATGGCGATGCTGCCGCCGTTGACGTTGTACTTCTCGTTGTCGATGCCCAACTCGTCACGGCAGTAGACGCACTGCGACGCGAACGCTTCGTTGAGTTCCCAGAGATCGACGTCGTCCTGGCGGATGCCGACGTTCTCGAGCAGCCGCGGAATCGCGAAGACGGGACCGATGCCCATCTCGTCGGGTTCGCAGGCCGCGACGGTGAAGCCGCGATAGACGCCCATCGGCTGGATGCCGAGCTGGCCGGCGCGGTCCGCGCTCATCAGCAGCGTCATCGAGGCGCCGTCGGAGAGCTGCGAGGCGTTGCCCGCCGTCACCGTACCGTCTTCCTCGAACGCCGGGGGCAGGCCCGCCAGGCCGTCGAGGGTCGTCGTCGGACGGTTGCACTCGTCGCGGTCGACCATGACGTCGACGTGGCTCTCCTCGCCGGTCTCCCGGTCGGTCTTCAGCATCGTGGCCGGCATCGGAGCGATCTCTTCGTCCATCCATCCGGCCTGCTGGGCGTTCGCGTAACGCTGCTGGCTCTGCAGCGCGTACACGTCCTGCATCTCGCGCGTCACCTGGTAGCGGCGCGCCACGACCTCGGCGGTGTTGCCCATGGCCATGAAGATGTCCGGTTTCTCGTCGAGCAGGCGCTGGTTCGGCTTGGATTTCCCGGGCTCCTGCCGCGTGCGCATCGAGATCGAGTCAACGCCGCCGGCGATGGCCACCTGCGTGTTGCCCGAGGCGATCTGGTTTGCCGCGATGGCGATCGACTGCAGGCCCGAGGAACAGAACCGGTTGATGGTCATCCCCGCGGTGGTGATGGGGAGCCGCGAGAGCACGACCGCGAGCCGCGCCAGGTTCCCGTCCTGCTCGCCCGCGTGGCTCGCCGCGCCGACCACGACGTCTTCCACCTCGTCCGCCGAGACGTTCGGGTTGCGGTCCAGCAACGAGTCGATGAGATGCGCCAGCATGTCATCGGAGCGCGTCAGGTTGAAGCTGCCGCGGAAGGACTTCGCGAGACCCGTCCGGACACTGTCTACCACTACCACATCACGCATCTTTTCCCCCTTTTTTCGGTTGGCTGTCGGTTGTCGGTCTGTCAGTGGTTCGGCCCGGAGCGTATCGGACCTCTCTCATGGAGACGGGCGAGTGTACTACGGAAAGGCGAGGGGGGCTTAAGGCGGCCGGGCCTCCGGGAAACGCCCCGAAACGGGAAATGGAGACGGGAGGGGACGAGCCCCTCCCCTACAGCTCCCACCTGACGTCGAACAGAAACGTCGTGCCGACGTCCTGCTCGAGGATCGTCACGCCGTCCTGCTCGATCTCGACGCCCTGGTCGAGGAGGTTCCTGACCCGCGCCTTGAGCGTGAGCTGCTCGGTGGCGAACCAGCTGTAGACGAAGTCGAGCGAGTGGAACGGCTGCTCGTAGGCGTCGTCGAAGCTCTCGATGCCGGCGAAGAAGATGCGCTCGCCGAAGCTGTTGTAGACGAGGGTCGCGCCGTGCTTGCCGTCGAACGAGTCGAAGCCGATCTGCAGGTTCACGACCCAGTCGGACTGCTGCGTCATCCGCCGCGAGGTGTTGGTGATGTTCCCCGCCAGCCCGCCCGCGCGGATGTCCAGTTGCGAATCCGAGAGGGTCACGTTCCCGGCGATGTAGAACTGCTCGATCCACTCGCCGAGGAAGCCCTGCAGGAACCCGAGGCTCTTCAGGCCCTCGAACTCCGCTCCGTAGATTTCCACGGCGTCCGCGTTGACGAAGTTGAAGACGATGTTGTCCTCCGTCGCCGCGCCCTGGAGCGTTTCGATCGGATCGGTCACGTCCTTGTAGAAGGCCGAGACGGTGAGGTTGTCTCCGTTGTCCCAGAACCACTCGGCACGCACGTCGAAGTTGGTCAGCGCCGAGGGCACCAGGAACGGGTTGCCGCGTACCCGCGCTTCCGTCAGCGGATCGATGTAGGTCGACTGCGAGACCTCCCGCAGGTCGGGTCGCGCGATCGTCTCCCCCCAACTGAAACGCAACTGGAACTCGTCCGACCAGAACCCCGGCCGGATGTACGTGAGCGCGAGAGACGGGTAGATGTCGTCCTCGTTGATGGTCGCGTTCGCGATCTCCTCCGCCGAGAACGGGATCCGGTTGCCGCCGAACTCGAGCAGGTCGACGGGCACGGACACCTGGATGAAGTTCTCCCAGCGGGCGCCGCCGGAGATGCGCCAGGTCTCGTCGATCAGGATGTCGAACTTGCCGTACGTGGCTTCGGTGATCTGGGCCGCGTAGTAGCTCTCGAGGCCGAAGCCGCCGACGCCGAGCAGCGTGATGAACCCATTCTCCGGGTTCATGAGGTTGGCATCGGAGAACACCTCGCTCGGCGCGCCCGCGTTGATCGTGTTGAACCCCGGCGCGGTGCTGCCGATGCCCAGGGAGATCTGCTCGTACGACCGGGCCTTGCGGGCATAGTCGTAACCACCGGACAGCTCGACGTCCCAGGTGCCCAGGCGCACGGGCAAGGTCACGTCGGAGCCCCAGGTCTCGACGTCGTCCGCGAGGTCGGAGAAGCGGAAGTCGCCCGCGGTGCCGGAGGAGCGGACGCTGGTGCCGACCACGTTGCCGTACGGAGCATCCAGGACATCGAGCATGCCCACGCGCACCTCGTTGGGGATGTCCGTGGTCGCCTCCGCCTCCGAGTAGTACCAGGACACCGTGGTGTCACGCATGAAGTAGAGCCGCTCGAGGAACGGGAAGACCTCGAGGGTCGCGTCCCCCAGCGTGTGTTCGCCCCGCACCTGGTTGACGATCAGCTCGCGTTCCTCGAACCGGATGTCGGCGACCCGGCCCCGGGTGGGGTTGTCGTCCGCGCAGTCGTTGAACTGGCCCTGCTGGCAGGTGAGCGAGAACGAGGCGTCGTCCTCCGTGTTGCGCAGCAGCATGCTCATCGTGCCGATCTCGTGGTCGTCGGTGAAGCGCAGCCCGAGGTTCGCCGTGCCGGTGATGTTCACCGACTCCACGGTACGCTGCGTGCGCGAGAAGTCGGTTTCCGGGTTGGCCACGTTGCGGTTGATCCGGTTCCGGTTGCGCCAGTTGTTCGCGTAGGAGCCGAGGGCCAGGAAGCCGAACTCCCAGTGTTCGCCGAAGAACCACCGGTAGCCGCCGGTGATCTCGCCCTTCACGTCGGGCGAAAGGTCTTCCGGGCCGATGTCGATATCCCGGTTGAGCGCCGTTGCGAGCTGCCGGTTGATGGACTGCGCTTCGGCAAGGGTCGGAGCGCCGCCGGCGCGGCGCAGCGTGTTGAAGATGTTGACCTCGGAGAAGCTGCCACGGTAGGTCTGGATGGCGTCGCGCAGTTCGCCCGCAAGCGCCCGGGTCCCATCGTCCTCGCCCATCCGGTCATCGTCGCCGCCGCGGTACGACAGGCCGTCGTCGCTGCTGCCGGTGTTCCAGCCGGTGTTGATCTTGACGCTGAAGACGCGGTCCTCCGGCACCTGCTTGGTGCGGATGTCCACGTTGCCGCCGCCGAACGCCGCCGGCATCTCCGGGGAGAAGCCCTTCTGGACGGCCAGCGCGTCGATGATGTCCGCGGGGAAGATGTCGAGCGGCAGGACGTTGCGGGTGAGGTCCGGCGAGGGGACCGCCGCGCCGTTCAGCAGCGCGCTCGAATAGCGCTCGCCGAGACCGCGCACGTAGACGAACTTGCCCTGCGCGACCGTCAGTCCCGGAACCCGCCGGAGCGCCTGGGCGACATCGCTGTCGCCCACGCGCGAGATGCCCTCGGCGTCGAGCATGTCGACCGGGACGTCGCTTTCGATCCGCTCCGAGACGATGTCCGTCGCGGCGGCCTTGAACCGGCCAAGGACCACGACCTCCTCGATGGCGTTGGGGTCGGCCATCTCCACGGCGGGAGCGAACTCCTGTTCCTGCGCGGTTCCGCCCTCGGCCTCCTGCGCCTGCGTTCCGGTGCCGACGAGTGTCGCCAGTGCCATCAGCGCGGACAGGGTCTGACGCGTGAGTGCAGTCATGTTCTCTATCTCTCGTTCGTTGTTCGGTACCGTGTGCCTCGCGGCACGGACCAACCGCGTTGCAGGCGGGCAGTACCCCGTCAGTCGAACCACAGAGAGTCGAGACCGACCGTCCAGTTCGCGGTCCAGTCGTCATCGGCGGCCACGGCGCCAAGGGTCTCGTCGCTGGTGTCCCCGTCGCCGTCCGTGTCCGCGAGTTCCACGCCGAGCGGCGCGCCCGTCGCATCGGTCAGCTCCCCGGCCGTGTAGAAGGGCTGTCTGCCGCCGAGCAGGGAGAGGTTCGCGCTGTCGCTCTCGGTGACGATCACGTTGCCGGTGTTGTTCGCGTACCTGGTGGAGTTCGTGATCCACTCGCCGATCGAGTCGCCGTTGCCGAGGCTGTCCTTGGTCGCTTCCTCGCACGCGATGACCGTGCCGGAGACCGAGGCTTCGCCGGCCTGCGCCGCGTCGCGGGTGTTGCCGTCGTCGAGTTCGAAGCACTCGTTGCCGCCGCTCGAGAGGACCGTGCGCGCATAGCCGTCGAAGATGATGCTGTTGCGGAGCTGCGTGCGGGCGCCTTCCCGGTTGACGATTCCTTCCGAGTCGCCGTGGGTGCCCGTGCCCGAGGGCACTTCGTCGGAACCGGAGTTGATGCAGGTGAGGTTGTTCACGTAGACGTTGGTGACCGGCATGCCCGCGTCCTCCGCACTGAGGCTGTCGCCCTCGATGCAGCGGTTGCCGTCGCTCGCGGAGTGGATGACCAGGGCGCGGTCGATGCCGCCCGTCCAGCCCTGGTCGTAGTCGATGGAGTCGTCGCGGACATAGAGCGCCACGTAGTTGCTGACCTCCACCGCGCCGCCGAAGAACTCGATGCCGTCGTCGAAGGTGCTGTAGGCCTGCAGGTACTCCACCACCGTGTCGGAGCCGACGGCGTTGAAGCTCACGCCGTTCAGTTCGTCGCCGGGAGCGGCCTCGAAGCCTGTGTGCTTGACGACCACGTAGCGCAGGGCGCCGGAGCTGTCGGCGTTGTCGTTCCCTCCGTAGTGCGACGGCTTGCCTTCCGCGAGGACGTTGCACTCGTTGTTCGCACGCTGGTCGTCGCTGCACTTGTTGGTCATGCCGCGGCCGTTGATGACCACCCCGCCCCAGAGCTGCACGTCCTCGGCGCCGGCGGTGCCCGTCACGGCGTCGGTGAAGCCGGTGAAGGTGATCGGCGCGGTGGGCGAGCCGTTCGCGAAGATCTGCGAACCCCGGGTGACGAGGAGATAGTCGCCGGCGTTCGTCCAGGCAAGGGTGTTGCCCGCCGCGACGGTCAGGCTCGGGCCCTCGCCCTTGCCCGGAGGCGGCGTGGTGCCGTCGGTGTCGGCGCCGACCGCGAGCGTATCCTCGAAGATGTGCACGCCGGAGATGAACGGGATCGAGAGGTCGACCATCAGCGGGTTGTTGATGCCCACGAAGTTGGAGTCGTAGACGCAGTTCTGACCGTCGAAGGTCCCCTCGACGTCGGCGCCGCCGTCCGGGTCCGTGTAGCTCGCGCACGGATTCGAGCTGCCCCCGGAGGTCGTGGTCGTCGTCGAGTTGTCCGTGACCGAAGAGTTGTTGTCGGCGGAGATGTTCACGTCGCCACCGCTGCAGCCGACCAGTACGGCCATCGCCAGCGCCAGCGTCCCGACCGACAGAACACCGTCTCGAAGGTTCATCGTCTATTCCTCGTCCAAGCCTTGTTCGTACAGATGCGAGGGGGCGCGGCGGCCCGGCTTCCCGGCCGCGTCAGTCCTTCCCCCTTGAGCGCCCGCAAGCTAGCAACGGGCCGTGACACATCCGTGAACGCGGCATGACGGATTCGTGACCCGGCGGTGACAGATTCATGAACGGCGACGGGTGGAGACGACCGGGAACGGTACGAACGAACCGGGTGGAATGCCGAGAGAGGGGAGCCGCGTGCGCGCTCCCGGGCGGAGGTCAGCCGAGACGCTCCCCGGCCGCCACCGGCGTGAACCGGGGCAGCCACCCGGTGCGCCCGCCCTGGGCGACGCAGTCCGTCACCGTGGTGTCACTGCGCGCGTCGCGCAGGTGCTCGTCGGACAGCACGTGCTTGCCGTGGTGGAGTCCGCCGAAGCAGGTGTTCGCGGCCCGGTCGTTCCACACCGCGGACGGGTGCGGCGTCAGTCCGCCTGGGAGGTCGGGGCGATCCCGGGGGCCATCCTGGGCCATGGCCGTCCCCGCGAGGAGGACCGAGAACGCCAGCGGGCCGATGAAGCGCATTTGCATGGACGGCCAGCGTACAGGCCCGCCATGACGCTTTTATGACAGTCCGCCCGTTTCGCGGACAAGAAAAACCCGGCGCAGGCCGGGTCTTTCTCTCCTCTTTCTCTCGTCTTTCTCTCCTCGGAGGGGGCCAAGCCCCTCGCGCTCGGTCAGTAGGTCTGCAGCGTGTAGCCCTTCTCGATCATGCAGTCCATGTAGGTCCGGAAGCTCGGCGAATCCATCGCGTCCTCGCCGAGCGTAACGCCCGCGGACTCGCTGCACCCCGCGTTGTTGCGGTTGTACTCCGACTTCGTCACCGCGTCCTCGGACTCCCAGTAGTGGGTGGGCTCGGACGGACTCGTGGCCGCGCATCCGCCGGCCAGAGCCAGCACACCCGCCATTCCAAACGCCATCGTGGTCCTTTTCATGTCCGCCTCCTCGTGACCTTTCTCAACCCCCTAATACCGTTCGTGGTTTGGGGCGACTGGTCAATTCGGGCGCTAGGATATTTTGTCCTAAATCAGGTGTCAACCTCTTTAGGACTTTTTTTCCTATCCTTGCCACCGGCGCGCTTGCCGCCCTCCTTCCCGAACTTGTGCCGGAGCGTGTACCAGCTCGCGTAGGGGATCGGGCGGGGGTCCTTCTTGGAGGTCCAGAACCGGACCACGCGGCCGTCCGAGAGGCGCAGCGCCTTGGCCACGTCCTTGTTCGAGAGTCCCTTCTTGTCCATCCACTCGCGCAGTTCCCTGGCGGTGGGCGGGTACTTCTTCACGGGCGCCGGACTCGCGCATCCAAGCCTCAGCCGATCCTACCGAATGCGCCGGAGCTTAGGAACATAGATCCGCCCCGGCATCGATCCGCTCGTAACGGCCCTCCACGCTTCGGTACAGGCCGGCCCCGGCCAGCCGGAACGCGATTTCCACCGGACGCGGATCCGGCAGGCGGACCGGGCGCCGGCGCGCCCGTCCGAGCGTGACGTGCGCACGGAATGGCCGCGCGTCGTGGCCGCCCGGCGGCAGCGCGTCGGCAAGCGCCTCGAGGGCGCCGCCGGAGTCCACGCGCATCGCGACGACCCGGGCCCGTCGCGAGTTCGGGAATCCGTCGACGGCGAGGACCCTGCATTCGACGGGGAAACGCGCATCCAGCGCCTCGGCCGCCTCCCGCCAGAACGCCGCCGCGCCTCCATCCAGCTCTCCGAGGAAGCGCAGCGTGACGTGGTACTTCTCCGGCGCAACCCAGCGCACGCCGTCCACCGCCGGCCGCGCGGCGATCAGCGCGTCGCGCACGGCGGCGGGCAGGAAGGCGGCCACGAAACAGCGCATGGCCGGTAGCATACCGGCGGCGGGTAGAATACCGGCCGCCCAGGGGAGAAGCGCAGACGCGGATGGCCAGGGACTCCGTCCTAGCGGATCTCGGTGCGAAGGGCGCGGACGGGGGAGCCGCCCGCGAACTCACCGAGGCAGTTCGCCGCTACCGGATCGACGGCGCACCGGTGCGCCTCGCGGACCACGACCCCGGCGACACGGGCCCGTTCACCGCCCGCGACCGCGGCCTCGCCCGGGCGCTCCTGCGCGCGCACACCGCCTGGCTGACGGGCCGGCAGCGAGCGCTCGCGGCACAGGGGCAGTGGGCCGTGCTCCTCGTGCTGCAGGGCCGGGACGCCGCCGGCAAGGACAGCCTGATCCGCCACGTCATGTCCGGAATGAACCCCCAGGGCTGCGACGTGACCTCCTTCGACGTGCCGAATGCGGAAGAGCTGCGTCACGACTTCCTCTGGCGCTATCACCGGCACCTGCCCACCCAGGGCAAGGTGGGGGTGTTCAACCGGTCGCACTACGAGGAGGTGCTGGTCGTCCGCGTACGCCCCGAGCACCTCCGCTCGCAGCACCTGCACCCGTCGCTGATCGGCCCCGACGTCTGGGACCGCCGCCTGAGGGACATCGCGGGGTTCGAGGACTACCTGACCCGCAACGGCACCGCCATCGTGAAGATCTTCCTGAACGTGTCCAAGGAAGAACAGAGAGAGCGCTTTCTCCGGCGCCTGCGCGACCCGGCGAAGCACTTCAAGTTCTCGCCGTCCGACATTCGCGACCGCGAGCACTGGGACGCCTACACCGAGGCGTACGAAGCCGCCCTCGGCGCGACGTCGACGCCGCGCGCGCCGTGGTACGTCGTGCCGGCCGACCGCAAGTGGTACGCCCGCCTGGCCGTGGCTTCGATCCTGGTGCACGCAATCGCCGAACTCGATCTCGACCGTCCCGCGCCGCTCCTGGCCGACCCCGAGACGCTGCAGGCGGCCCGCGCGGCGCTCGAGGACGCGTGACCGCGCGTACGCGCGCGGCGCGACTGCAGAAGGCGGCCACCGCCGCAACCGCCGGCCTGCTCCTCGCCGCCTGCGGACCTTCCGAACCTCCACCGCCGCCCCTCCCGGCCCCGGAAGCCGCCTACGTGGGGAGCGAGGCCTGCGCCGGCTGCCACGCCGGGGCCTTCGAGCGCTGGTCCGGTTCCCACCACGACCTGGCGATGGGCATCCCGAGCCCCGCCACCGTCGTCGGGGACTTCGACGACGCGTCGTTCACGAAGGACGGCGTCACGACCCGTTTCCATCGCCGGGACGACGCGTACTTCGTGGACACGGACGGTCCCTCCGGCGCGCTCGAGACCTACCGCGTGGCCTACACCTTCGGCGTCGCGCCGCTGCAGCAGTACCTGCTCGAGACGGAGCCCGGGCGCTTCCAGGCGCTCGGCGTCGCCTGGGACGCGCGCCCGGCGGGACAGGAGTGGTTCCACCTCTACCCGGACGAGCGGATCGCGCACGACGACATCCTGCACTGGACGTCCGACTCGCAGAACTGGAACGCGATCTGCGCCGACTGCCACTCCACCGACGTGCGCAAGGGCTTCGACGCCGGGACGGGCGCCTTCGCGACTACCTACTCCGTCATGAACGTGGGCTGCGAAGCGTGTCACGGCCCCGGATCGCTGCACGCCGCCGCGCCGGGAACCGCCTACGGCGCGGCGGCCGCGGACATCGAGACGTGCGCGCCGTGCCACAGCCGCCGGGCGCAGCTCGCCGAGGCGTTCCGACCGGGCGCCGCCTTCCTGGACCATTACCTGCCGGCCGCCGTCACCCCACCCCTCTACCACGCCGACGGCCAGATCCTGGACGAGGTCTACGTCTACGGCTCGTTCCTGCAGAGCCGCATGTACCAGGAGGGCGTGACGTGCGGGCACTGCCACGAGCCGCACACCGCCGAGCCGTTGCTGGTCGCGAACGCGCTGTGCACGCAATGCCACTCGGAGACTCCGCGCCCCGACTTCCCGACGCTCACCGCGCGACGCTACGACGACCCCGAGCACCACTTCCACGACGACGTCCAGTGCGTCGACTGCCACATGCCGAGCCGCGTGTACATGGGCGTCGACGACCGGCGCGACCACGGCTTCCGCGTGCCGCGCCCGGACCTGACACAGCGTTTCGACGTTCCGAATGCGTGCAACGGCTGCCACGAGGACCGCTCCCCGAGCTGGGCCGCGGACGAGATCGCCCGCCGCACCGGCGGACCTCCGGTTTCCGGAGCCGCCGACGTACTCGCTCTCGCCACGACGCAGCGGTTCGATGCGGAACGGGCCCTGTCCGAGGCCGCGTCCGATCCCGCCCTGCCCGGCATCGTACGCCGCACCGCGCTGCTCGCCCTCGGCCCCTACGAGTTCGGGTTCTCCCAGGACGCCATCGCGGCGGGCCTGCGCGCCGCGGACCCGTTCGTGCGTCTCGGCGCCCTCGAGCACCTGTCGCGTCTGCCCGAAGCACCCCGGCTGGCTGCCCTGCGCCGGCTGCTGGGAGATCCCCTGCGCGCGGTGCGGGTCTCCGCGGCGCCCGCCGCTGCCCTGCTCGCCGGGTCCGTGTCTCCGGCAGACCGGGCACTCATCGAGGACGCGCTGCAAGAGCACCGCGCCGTGCAGGCGCTGAACGCCGAGCGTCCCGAGGCGCACACCAACCTGGCGGTCGTCCATGCCGCCCTCGGGGACGATAACGCCGCCGAAGCCGCCCTTCGGCGCGCGCTCGACATCGCCCCGCACTGGATTCCGGCCCTCGTGAACCTGGCGGACCTGTACCGCTCCTCCGGGCGGGACGCGGAGGGCGGCACCTACCTGGCCGAAGCCGCCGGCGTACGGCCTGCAAGCAGCGAGGCGGCTTACGCGTACGGGCTGTGGCTCATTCGCCAGGGCCAGCCGGCGCGCGCCCTCGAGCAGTTGCGGCGCGCGTACGAACTGGATTCGGAGCACCTGCGCAACGGCTACGTCTACGCCCTCGCGCTGCACAACGCGGGCGAAGGCGCCTTGGCCGTCTCCGTCCTCGAGGACAGTCTCGCCCGGTTCGGCGGACACCGCGCCACCCTCGAAGCGCTCGCCACGATCTCGCGCGACCTGGGCGAAACGGACGCCGCGCGCCGCTACGCGGAACGCCTGGTCGCGACGTTCGGCGCCCGCTACGAGGGCTTGGTCCGCGAAATCGAAGCGGGCGGCGCCTGAAGGACGACGCAACCGTCGGCGGCGTGTCAGAACGTCTTCGGCCCACCCTCGGCGGGGTCGAAATCGGGCAGGTCTCCACGTCCGTCCCGAGGCCCCGTCCAGCGGGACCTCGCATCCGGCGCCGCCGGCTCCGTGTCCACCCCGTGGAGTTCCGCTGCCACGGCGCTGTCCTGGAACTGGAGTTCGTGCAGCGTGTAGTAGATGCCGCGCCGCGCGATCAGCTCCTCGTGGGTGCCGTGTTCCTGCACCCGGCCGCGGTGCAGCACCAGCACGCGGTCGCACTCCTGGATGGTCTGCAGCCGGTGCGCGATGACGATGGACGTCCGCCCCTCCGTGATGCGGTGCAGGGCCTCCTGGATCGCGAGTTCCGACCCCGTGTCGATGCTCGAGGTCGCCTCGTCCAGCACCAGGATCTCCGGGTCCGCCGCGAGCACCCGCGCGAACGCGAGGAGCTGCTGCTGGCCCTGGGACAGGTTGTGGCCGCGTTCCGCGAGTTCCGTGTCGTAGCCGTCCGGGAGCTGGCGGATGAACGGGTCCGCATTGGCCGCCCGCGCCGCCCACTGCGCGCGCTCCCGCGTGATCGCGGGGTTGCTGAGGGCGATGTTGTCGAGCACCGTTCCCGAGAACACATGGAAGTCCTGCAGCACCACGCCGATCCGCTGCCGCAGGTCCCGGGTGGCGATGGCGTTCACGTCCGTGCCGTCGAGGAAGATCATCCCGTCCGCGAAGTCGTAGAACCGGGCGAGGAGCCGGATCACGGTGCTTTTCCCGGAGCCGGTGGGGCCGACGATGGCGAGCTTCTCGCCGGGCGCGATGCGGAAGGACACGTCCTTCAGCACGTCCTCGGCCCCCGCGTAGCCGAAGTGCGCGTTGCGGAACTCGATCTCGCCGCGCAGCCGCTCGGGCAACCGCGCTGGCGCGCGCGGCTCGTGAATCCGCTCGTCCCAGTCGAGGGCCTGGAAGATGCGCTCGCCCGACGCCATGGAGCGGAACAGCGTGTTGAACTGCTGCCCCACCGCGACCACCGGGTTGATCATCATGTTGATGTACTGGGTGAAAAGGATGATCGCCCCGAGCGAGATCTCCTCCCGCACGACCTCGCCGCCGCCGTACCAGATCACGACGGCGGTCGCGATGCTCGCGAGGCTCGTGTTGAAGGTCTCGAAGACGACCTCGTGATCGATCGCCCGGAACTCCTGGCGCCGGTTCTCCTGGTTGCGCCGCCGGTACTCCTCGGCGTTGTGCGCTTCGCGGCCGGAGAGCTGGACGACCTCGATGCCCATCAGGTCTTCCTGCATGTACTGGTTCAACCCCGAGACCGAGTCGCGCACGAGCCGGAAGATCTCGCGCATCGCCATGCGGAAGACGTAGGTCGCCACCGCCGCCACGGGGATGACCAGCAGGAGCAGGCCCGTCACCTCGGTGCTGATGTGGAACATGAGGAACAGCGCCAGGAAGAAAGGCACGAACTCCCCCGCGAGCATGCCGAACCCGAGCAGCAGGTCGAACAGGTTCTCCACGTCGTTCGTGACCCGCGTCATGACCCGGCCGACGGCGACCCGGTCGTAGAACGAGGCCGGCTTGTGCTCGAGCGCGGCGAACAGGTCGAGGCGCAGGTCCCGGAGCGCCTTGAGCGCGCTGCTCGCGAGCGTCAGCCGGTGCGCGAACATGAGGAGCGCCTGCGCCAGCACGAGCACGATGAACAGCACCACCGCCGCCGTCAGCGGCTCGACCGACAGCGCCGACGCCACCCACTGCGTCGCGTCGACCAGGCCGTAGTCCGGCATGTCCGCGGACACGTCACTCGGCAGCAGGATGGTGTCCACGACGACGCGTCCCTGGATGACCGGCAGCAGCACGCTCATGGCGGCCGCGCCCACCACCAGCAGAACGCTCGCGAGCAGGGTGATCCGGTAGGGCTTCATCCAGCCCAGCAGCCGCGCGAACAGGCGCACGTTCAGCGCCTGGTGCGTCAGCTCCGCGTCGAACGCCGAGTAGTCGCGGGCCGGCGCGTCCGGGCGCGCTGCAGTCGCTTCGCTCACCCGTCGCCTCCACTTGCGAGGGGCAAGCCCCTCGCGCTCCCCGGCTGAAGGCTCCCAATTGCGGACGCGAGGGCCGGCGTGTCGGCCTCCAAGTCGTGTAGCAGCCGGCTCTTGCGTGCCCGGTCGCGGTCCTGGTTGCTCTGGATGGCCTCGAGGTCCGCGTAGTAGCCGCCCCGCGCCAGGAGTTCGGCGTGCGTGCCGGACTCCAGCACGTGGCCGTTGTCGAGGACGTAGATGCGG
>JAJDTI010000179.1 GCA_022827245.1 Pseudomonadales bacterium
AGCCTGCTGATCTACCCCCTGCCCGACTGGGAGGCGCTCCAGGCCCGGCTGCAGAAGATGGCGAACATGCACGCGCCGGTGCGCATTCTGCAACGGCTGCTGATCGGCCACGCGACCGACATGGAGCTCGACGCCAACGGGCGCGTCCTGTTGCCGCAGATGCTGCGGGAACACGCACGGCTCGAACGGAAGCTGGTCGTCGTCGGCCAGGGCAACAAGATCGAAATCTGGAGCGAGGGCAATTGGCAGGAGCGGATGGAGAACTGGCTCGGCGAGGACCTCGAGAGCGCTCTCGAAGAGGTCGGCGATATCGAGGGCCTTTCGATCTAGTGTCGTGTCACGCGTGTTCTGTCGCTTCAGAGTTCGCCCTGCGCGTCAATGCAAGGCGTGGTCCGCAGGGAATATCGAGCATATTGGCAAGGACCACAACGCGGCAGTGGCGCGCAGGGCGATCTCCCGAAGGGCGCGCCCCACGGGGCCTGTGGCTGTGTTGCGCCCCTTGGCAATGGACCCACCATTCCCGGCGGGGAACGCGCCTTGCCACAGACCCCGTGGGACGCGCTGATGCGTCAGAACACGCGTGACACGACACTAGTGTCCGCGGCGGGCCCGTGAGCCAACCGGCCGGACCGCGCGGAGGATCGAGCCTGCATGCGTCATGTCCCGGTGTTGCTCGAGGAAACGGTGGCGGCCGTGGCCGTCGCCCGTGACGGGACGTTCGTTGATGCGACCTACGGCGACGGCGGTCATAGCCGCCGGCTGCTCGAGCACCTCGGGCCGGCGGCGCGCCTGCTCGTCCTCGACCGCGACGAAGACGCCGTCGCGGACGGCCGGGAGCTGGCCGCCCGCGACCCCAGGGTTCGGGTCCGCCAGGCCCCGTTCTCCCGCATCGGCGACGTGGCGCGGGACGAGCGGCTGCCGTCCCTGAACGGCGTCGTCATGGACATCGGCGTCTCCTCCCGCCAGCTCGACACGGCCGAGCGCGGCTTCAGCTTCCTCCGCGACGGGCCCCTCGACATGCGCATGGACCGCGGGCAGGGGGTCACGGCGGCGCAGTGGCTTAACTCGGCCGACGTGCCCGAGCTGGCTGAAGTCTTCCGCCGCTACGGCGAGGAACCGGAGGCCAGGCGCATCGCCCGCGCGGTGGTCGCGCGACGGCCGCTCGAGCGGACCGGGGACCTGGTCGCCGCGATCGAGACCGTGCGACCTGGCCCGCGCGACGGCTCCCATTCCGCGACCCGCGTCTTCCAGGCGGTCCGCATCCACGTCAACGACGAACTCGACGAACTCGACACCGGCCTGGACGCCGCCTTCGCTGCGCTGGCTACGGGCGGTCGTCTCGCCGTCATCACGTTCCACAGTCTCGAGCACCGCATGGTGCGCCGACGTTTCCGCGGCTGGAGCCAGGGCGAGCCCCTGCCCCGCCGGCTGCCCACCCGCGACCCCGCGCGCAGCAGCGCCCGCATGATCGTCCGGCGCGCGCGCCCCTCCGCAGCCGAGGTCGCCGCCAATCCCCGCGCGCGCAGCGCCATGCTGCAGGTCGTCGAGAAGACCGGGGCCACGGGATCATGACGGTCGAGTTCGCGAACGTCCTGCGCCGGTGGGCTTTGGTCTTCGCCGTCTGCACCGGCGCCGCCGCGTCCGGCATCCAGGTGGCCTCGCATGCCCAGGAAACGCGCGGCTCCTTCGTCCGGTTGACCGAAGTGCAGCAGCAGCGCGACGCCCTGCTCGCGGAGTACAGCCGCCTGCTTCTCGAGCGGGCCACCCTGTCGAGCTATCGGCACGTCGGCGAGACGGCCCGTGCACGCCTGTCGATGCGCTTCCCCGAGGACGTGACCACGGTGGTGCGGCGATGAGCTGGCGCCACAAGCTGTTTGCCGGACTGTTCGTGGTGGGGGCCGTGGCCCTGATCGGGCGGGTCGGGCACCTGGCCGTAGCCGAGCGCGACTTCCTGAAGAAGCAGGGCGAGGCCCGCGCGGTGCGGGTGGTGCCCATCCCGGTGCATCGGGGCATCATCTACGACCGCCACGGCGAGCCGCTCGCCGTCAGCACACCCGTCTACTCGGTCTGGACGGACCCCGGGTGGACGCCGATCCCCGCCGCGCGCTACGCGGAGCTCGCCGCAGCGCTGGAACTTCCCGCCGGCCGCGTGTCGCGCCTGCTCGAACGCAACGCCGGCAGCCGCTTCGCCTACCTGAAGCGGCACGTCGACCCGGCCACTGCGGAGCGCGTCCGCGCGCTCGACATCGCCGGCGTCCGGTTCCGGCGGGAATACCGAAGGTTCTACCCTGCCGCGGAAACGACCGCCCACGTGGTCGGCATGACCAACATCGACGACGCCGGTCAGGAAGGGGTCGAGCTGGTGCTCGACGCCTTCCTGCGGGGCGCGCCCGGCGAGAAACGCGTGCTGCGCGACCGCAACGGACGCGCGGTGAAGGACCTGGCCTATCTGCGCGCTCCGGAGTTCGGCAAGGACGTGATGCTGAGCCTCGATCTCAGGCTGCAGTTCTTCGCCTACAAGGAGCTGAAGTCGGCCGTCGAGCACAACCGGGCGAAGTCCGGCGCCCTGGTGATGCTGGACGTCGCCACCGGGGAAGTGCTGGCGATGGCCAACCAGCCGTCGTACAACCCCAACAACCCCGTCGACCGCGGCTCGCCGGGCATGCGTAACCGCGCCGTCACCGACACCTACGAGCCGGGCTCCACGATCAAGCCCCTGTCCGTGCTGGCCGCCCTCGAGAGCGGCCGCTACTTCCCGGACACGCCGGTGGACACCGCCCCCGGCTACGTCCGCATCGGGAGCAAGCTCATCGAGGACCCGAGCAACCGCGGGCTCCTGACCCTCGCCGAGGTGCTGGCGAAGTCGAGCCAGGTCGGGATGACCAAGGTCGCGCTGGATCTCCCGGAGCACGCGATATTCGACGTCGCCGCGCGTGCCGGACTCGGCGAGGTGCCCGGCACGCACCTGCCCGGGGAGACGGTGGGCGTCTTCACGTCCCGCGACCTCGACAAGGACATCGGACGCGCCACCCTGGCGTTCGGCTACGGCCTGACGGTCACCCCCCTGCAACTCGCCCGCACGTACCTGACCCTCGCCACCGGAGGCGTGCGCCGGCCGGTCAGCGTCATTCGCGAAGCGGCCGCGCCGCCGAGCGAGCGGGTGTTCGACGCACGGGACGTACGCGACCTGTCGCGCATGATGGAGCGGGTCGCCACCACCCAGGGAACCGCTCCGCTCGCACGCGTCGCCGGCTACCGGGTCGTCGGCAAGACCGGCACCACGCGCAAGGTGTCGCCGATCGGGTACGACGACTCGCGGCACGTCGCGCTGTTCGCGGGCTATGCCCCCGCGCACCGGCCCCGGATCGTCGTGGTCGTCGTCATCGACGAGCCGGCGGCCGGCGCAATCGGGGGCGGCAGCGTGGCGGCCCCGGTCTTCTCCCGGGTCGTGGCGCGCGCACTGCGCATCCTCGGCGTGGCCCCCGAAGGGTCACGCGCCATCGCGGGAGCGGCGCCGACACGCGACGCCCCACACGACTCGCCACAAGACTCTCCACAAGAAAGGGCGCGGCCGGAACCGAACCCCGTCGCCGGCCCGCGGACGCTCGCATGACCCGGGGCAAGTCCCTCCAGCAACTGTGCGGCGCCGGCGGCGACGCCGTCGTGACCGGCCTCGCCGTCGACTCCCGGCGCGTGACGCCGGGCGACCTGTTCCTGGCGCGCGCGGGCTCGCTGCACGACGCACACGACCACGTCCCGGAGGCCGTGGCCCGCGGCGCGGCGGCCGTCTGCTCCGAGAGGCCGGTCAGGGCCGGCGTGCCCAACGTGGTGCTGCCCGGACTGCGGACGCGGCTCGGGGCCATCGCCGCCCGCTTCTACGACGACCCGAGCGCCCGGCTCGAGTGCATCGGCGTGACCGGCACGAACGGCAAGACCTCGATCGCGTGGCTGTGCGCCGCGACCCTGGACCGGACGGCCTTCGTGGGGACCCTGGGCTGGGGACCGCCGCCCCACCTCTGCCCCACCGCGCTCACCACGGAAGATCCCGTGGTCCTGCAGCGGCGTCTGCGGCGTCTGCTGGACGGCGGCGTGACGCGCGTCGCGATGGAAGCGAGTTCCCACGCGCTCGACCAGGGACGCGTGGCGGACGTGCGGTTCGACATCGCCGTGCTCTCCAACCTGACCCGCGACCATCTCGACTACCACGGCACGATGGAGCGCTATGCGAACGCGAAGCGGAAGCTGTTCGAGACCCCCTCGCTGAGCGCGGCGGTCGTCAACCTGGACGACGCGCTCGGACGGGACCTCGCGGAGCAGCCCGCCGTAGAGACGGTCACCTACGGCACGGCCGCCGGCGCGGCCGTGTCCTGGTCCGACCTGGCGTGGCGCCCCGACGGGATCGAAGGCCGGTGGCGTTCGCCCTGGGGCAGTGCCCGGTTCCGCCTCCCGTTGCTCGGGGATTTCTCGGTGCACAACGCCGCCGCCGCGCTCTCAACCGCCTGCGTGCTCGGGGCGAGGATCGACGACGTCGTTGACCGGATGGCCTCGATACCACCGGTGCCGGGACGCATGCAGCCGGTCGCGGCGCCGGGGCCCGGCGGCCCCACCGTCATCGTGGACTACGCCCACACGCCGGACGCGCTCGGCGCGGCGCTGGCCGCCGCGCGCCGCCACCTGCCCGGCGCGCTCACCTGCGTCTTCGGGTGCGGAGGAGACCGCGACCGCGGCAAGCGCCCGCTGATGGCGGCCGCGGCGGAGGCGGGGGCGGATGCGGTCGTGCTGACTTCCGACAACCCTCGCGACGAAGCCCCGGGCGCCATCATCGAGGACACGCTTGCCGGCTTCGACCGGCCGGGCGACGTGACCGTCGAGGTCGACCGCACGCGGGCCGTGCGGCTCGCGATCGAGGGCGGCGGCGCGGGCGACGTGGTGCTGATCGCCGGCAAGGGCCACGAGGACTACCAGGAGGTCGCGGGCCGCCGCGTCCCGTACAGCGACGTCGAGGCGGCAAGGGAGGCCCTGGCGGACCGTTCCGGCGTCCCGGGGGAGACGGCCTGATGCTGCTCTGGCTGACCGAGTACCTCTCCGGGCACGTCAGCGGCTTCGGCGTCTTCGGGTACCTGACCTTCCGGACCATGGTGAGCGCCCTGACGGCGCTCGCGATGTCCCTCGTCATCGGCCCGATCATGATCCGCAAGCTGTCCCACTACCAGATCGGCCAGCCCGTGCGGACCGACGGTCCGGAGACCCATCTCGCCAAGTCCGGCACTCCCACCATGGGGGGCGCCATGATCCTGGTGACGATCGCGGTCACCACGCTGCTCTGGGGCGAACTCGGGAACCGGTACGTCTGGATGGCGCTCGCCGTGACGCTGGCGTTCGGCGTCATCGGCTGGTACGACGACTACCTCAAGGTCTCCGCCCGGGACTCCCGGGGCCTCCCCGCACGCTGGAAGTTCCTGTGGCAGTCCCTGGCCGGACTGGTCGCCGCGGTCGTGCTGTACCAGGGCGCCACCACCTCGGCGGAGACCAGCCTCTTCGTCCCCTTCTTCAAGGACGTCGCGGTCCCGCTGGGCGTCGGTTCGGTGGTGCTCACCTGGCTCATGATCGTCGGCATGAGCAACGCCGTGAACCTGACGGACGGACTCGACGGGCTCGCCATCCTCCCGACCGTCATGGTGAGCGCCGCCCTCGGCTTCATTGCGTACCTGGTCGGTCACATCGAGTTCGCCAACTACCTGCAGATCCCGTACGTGGCGGGATCCGGTGAACTCGCGATCTTCTGCGGGGCGATGATCGGCGCGGGTCTCGGCTTCCTGTGGTTCAACGCGTACCCGGCACAGGTGATCATGGGCGACGTCGGCGCGCTCGCCCTCGGCGCGGCGCTCGGCCTCGTGGCCTCGATCATCCGCCACGAGGTCGTCCTGCTCATCATGGGCGGCCTGTTCGTCCTCGAGATCGGATCCGTGGTCCTGCAGGTCGCGAGCTTCAAGGCGACCGGGCGACGCATGTTCCGCATGGCGCCCATCCACCACCACTTCGAACTCAAGGGGTGGCCGGAACCCCGCGTGATCGTGCGCTTCTGGATCATCACGCTGATCCTCGTCATCGTCGGCCTGTCGACGCTCAAGCTACGATGAACGCACCGCGCACCCTCGTCCTCGGCCTCGGCATCACGGGCCGCTCCTGCGTCGAGTTCCTGCACGGCCGGTGCCCCGTGACGGCCTGCGACACGCGTTCCGATCCGCCGTTCGCCGACATCGGGCCGGTCACCAGCGGCGAGGTCCCGCTCGTCCGTCCGGACGCGGTCGACTACCGCGACTACGACCGCATCGTGGCGAGCCCCGGCGTCGCCCTGACGCATCCGTTCCTGCTCCGGGCGCGTGGCGCCGGGCTCGACATCCTGGGCGACATCGACCTGTTCCTCGCGGAAGCGCGCGCGCCCGTCACGGCCATCACGGGCACGAACGGCAAGAGCACGGTCACCTCGCTGGTGGGCCTGCTGCTCGATGCCGGACGCGGCGCCACGCGTACCGGGGGCAACCTCGGCGTACCGGCCCTCGACCTGCTCGACGACGGCGCGGAACACTATGTCCTGGAGCTGTCGAGCTTCCAGCTCGAGCGACTCCACCGGGGCGGTTTCGCGGTCGCCTCGGTCCTGAACGTCAGCAACGACCACCTCGACCGCTATGCGTCCTACGACGCCTACGTGCGCGCCAAGCGACGCATCTACCGGGACTGCGGCGCCGCCGTCCACGACGCGGACGATCCGGACACCCGCCCCGGCCGGGACCTGTCCGGCCAGGACCTACCCGGCATCGCCCTCAACGCCGATCCGAGGTGGCGGCTCACGCGCGAAGACATCGTCCTGGACGGCACTCCCCAACCGATGACGGCCTTCCAACTGGCCGGGCGGCACAACGCACGCAACCTCCTGGCGGGCGCCGCGATCGCGCACCTGGCCGGCGCGGACCTCGAGCGCTCGAGCGAAGTGCTCCGCGGCTTCCGCGGCCTGCCGCACCGCTGCGCCCCGGTCGGCCGCATCGGCGCCGTGCGCTTCATCGACGACTCCAAGGCCACCAACGTCAGCGCCTGCGCCGCCGCCCTGGCGGGCTTCGGGGCCGCGGCGGGCGGCGCCGGCCCGCACGTCGTGCTGATTGCTGGCGGAGACGGCAAGGGCGCCTCGTTCGAGCCGCTCAAGGGCCCCGCCGCCGCATACGTGCGCCATGCAGTGCTGCTCGGGAAGGACGCCGACCGCCTGGAGCGGACGCTGTCGGGGGTCGTGCCCACGAGCCGCGCAGGCGACATGGACGAGGCGGTGGTCCGGGCACATCGGCGGGCCCGTGACGGAGACGTCGTGCTGCTTTCCCCAGCGTGCGCGAGCCTCGACATGTTCGAGAACTACGAGGCCCGCGGCGCCGCGTTCGCCGCGGCCGTCGCCAGATGCGGGGCCACGGCGTGACGGACCGGCACGACATGACCCTGCTCCTGACGTGGTTCTGCCTGCTCGCGACCGGGGTCGTCATGGTGGCGTCCGCCTCGAGCGCCCTGTCGGCCAGCTCCTTCCAGCACCTGCTCAAACACGGCGCGCACGTGCTCGCCGCCGTGGCGGTGTTCGCCGCCGTCCTGTCCGTCCCGCTGCGTTTCTGGGAAGCGTCGCACCGCTGGTGCATCTTCGCAGCACTCGCGCTCTGCGCCCTCGTGCTCGTGCCGGGCGTCGGGCACGAGGTGAAAGGGGCGCAACGCTGGATCGACCTCGGGGTCTTCACGATGCAGCCCTCGGAGGTCGCGAAGTTCCTGGTGACGGTGTACCTCGCGGGCTACCTCGCACGCGTGGGCCCGTCGATACGCGACGCCGGCCCACTTCTGCGGCCCCTGCTCTGGGTCGGCGCCGTGGTGGTGCTCGTCCTGGTCGAACCGGACTTCGGGACGGCGGTCGTGCTCGCCCTGCTCACCGGCGGCCTGCTCTTTCTGGCCGGGGCGCGGCTGCGTCACTTCCTGGTCCTCGCGGGGGCCGCCGCCGTCGCTTTCGCCGCCCTCGCCGTCATCGAGCCCTATCGGATGGCACGGCTCGCGTCTTTCCTCGACCCATGGGCCGAGGCGTTCGGCAGCGGCTATCAGCTAACCCAGGCCGAGATCGCCTTCGGCCGCGCGGAATGGTTCGGACTGGGCCTCGGCGACGGGATACAGAAACTCTTCTACCTGCCGGACGCCCACAACGACTTCATCTTCGCGGTGGTTGCGGAGGAACTCGGCATCGTCGGGGCGGCCGGCCTCGTCGCGGCGTTCGTGTTCCTCGTGCTGCGGCTGCTCTCCATCGGCGGCCGGGCGGCCCGCGAAAACCGCCCGTTCGCCGCCTACCTGGCCTACGGGGCCGCGCTCCTCTTCGCCATCCAGGTCACGATCAACGTCGGGGTCAACACCGGCGCCCTGCCTACCAAGGGGCTGACCCTGCCGTTGATCAGCTACGGCGGCAACAGCCTGATCGTCTTCTCCGCCCTGATCGCGCTCGCCGTACGCGCGCGTTTCGAGGGGCGGCGATGACCGCCATGGAGCGTCCCATCGCACCGGTCCGGGACGGGCTGCCGGGCATGCGTCGCGTGAACGCCGTGCACTTCGTCGGCATCGGCGGCGCGGGCATGTGCGGCATCGCCGAGGTGCTGGTCAACCTCGGCTACACCGTCACCGGGTCCGACATGGCCCGCTCGCCGGCCACGCGGCGCCTCTCCGAGCTCGGCGTACCCGTGGACCTCGGACACGGCGGCGGACGGGCCGCGGATGCGGACGTGGTCGTGACGTCGAGCGCCATTCGCCCGGAGAACCCGGAGGTCCGCCTGGCGCACGCGCACCGGGTGCCCGTCGTGCCGCGCGCCGAGATGCTCGGCGAACTGATGCGCCATCGGCACGGCATCGCCGTCGCCGGGACGCACGGGAAGACGACGACCACGAGCCTGATCACCGCCATCCTGCAGGCGGCCGGCCGGGACCCCACGTTCGTCATAGGCGGGCTGCTCTCGAGCGAAGGGCGCGGCGCCGCCCTCGGCGCCGGCCGCTACATCGTGGCGGAAGCGGACGAAAGCGACGCTTCGTTCCTGTATCTCCAGCCGATGGTCGCGGTGGTCACCAACATCGACCGCGACCACATGGCGACCTACGGCCACGACTTCGAACGGCTGAAGGCCGCGTTCGTGGACTTCGTGCACCGTCTCCCCTTCTACGGGGTAGCCGTGCTCTGCCTGGACGATCCGCACGTCGAGGCAAGCGCCGGCGATCTCGCGCGGCCCGTGCTCACCTACGGGCTCCATCCGAACGCGGACTTCCGCGCGGTCGACGTGGACCCGAGCGGTCCGTGCTGGTCGTTCACCGCCATCCGGCCCGGACACGCCGACCTGGCCGTGCGCCTTCCCCTGCCGGGCATGCACAACGTCCGCAACGCCCTCGCGGCGATCGCCGTCGCCACGGACGACGGCGTGGCCGACGAGCACATCGTCGGCGCCCTCGGCCGCTTCTCCGGGGTCGACCGGCGCTTCCAGGTCACCGAGTGCTCGGTCGAAGGCGCGCCCGTGACCCTGGTGGACGACTACGGCCACCACCCGACCGAGGTCCGGGCGGTGATCGAGACGGCACGCCGCGTGTGGCCCGAGCGGCGCCTCGTGATGGTCTACCAGCCGCATCGGTACTCGCGTACGCGCGACCTGTACGACGACTTCGTCGCCGTGCTCCCCGAAGTGGACCTGCTCGTCGTCGTCGACGTGTACGCCGCCGGCGAAGAGCCCCTGCCGGGCGCGGACGGACGCGCGCTCTGCCAGGGCATCCGCCAGCTCGGCGCGCTGAATCCCATCTTCGCCGAGTCCCCGGACGCCGCATGCGAGCTGTTGCCGTCCGTGCTCCGCGACGCCGACGTCCTCATCGTGCAGGGCGCGGGCAACGTGAACCAGGTATCCGCGCGGGTGCGAGGCGACGCCGATGGGTAGAAAGGCCACGTCCACGCGGCGCCGCCCCGGCGCGACCCGCCGGCGCGCCGTCAACCGGCGCCGGCAACCGCGCCGAGCGGCGCCGCGCAGACCGGTGCTCGCGGTCACGCTGCTGGTCGTGGCGGCGTTCTTCCTCGCGGGCCTGACCTGGCGGGTGTTGCAGGCCCCCGTCGAGGCGGTGCGAATCGCCGGCGACCTCACCCGGGTCGAGCACGAGGAAGTACGCGCGGCGGTCGTCGCGACGCTGCAGTCCGCTGTGACCAGCGTCTCGGACATCGCCGAGGCCATCAGGGACCTCGACTGGGCCCGGGACGCCAGCGTCCGGCGCGTGTGGCCGCAGACGCTGCAGGTCTGGGTCGAGCGCGCCGCCATCACCGCGCGTTGGGGCGAGGATCGTTACCTCACCACCGGCGGCGAGGTCGTCGCGGCGCCCGAGCCACCGCTCGGGGCGTTGCCCAACCTGTCGGGCACGCTGTCTTCCGGCGCGGAGACGATGCGCGTGTACGAGATGCTGAGCGACCGCCTCGCCGCCCACGGGATCGGGCTGACGAGCCTCGAGGAGACCGCCCTCGGCGGCTGGCGGCTGACGCTGGACACGGGCGCGACCGTCCTGCTCGGGGCCGACGACCTGGCGGGCCGGATCGACCGCGTCCTGGTCGTCTACGAGGATGCCCTGCGCGACCGCGCACACGAGGTCGCGCGGCTCGATGCCCGGTACGGGAGCGGTGTCGCGGTGCGCTGGCGCGCGGACGGAGAGCGTCCCATGGGCGGCGAGGCCTTGGCCAGGGTGGCGGGGAAGTGACGCCGATGGAAGGGACACCAAGACGCGTCGTGGGCCTCGACATCGGCACCAGCAAGGTGGCCGCCATCGTCGGCGAGGTCGACCGCAACGGCGAAATCGAGGTCGTCGGCATCGGTTCGCATCGTTCCCATGGCCTGCGCAAGGGGGTGGTGGTCAACATCGAGTCCACGGTACAGGCCATCCAGCGCGCCACCGAGGAGGCGGAACTGATGAGCGGCGTGCACATCGACTCCGTCTACGCCGGAATCGCCGGCAGCCACATCCGGGGCATCAACTCGCATGGCATCGTGGCTATCCGCGACGACGAAGTGCACGCACAGGACGTCGACCGGGTCATCGATGCCGCCCGCGCCGTGGCCATACCCGCCGACCAGCGGGTCCTGCACGTCCTGCCGCAGGAGTACCTCATCGATCACCAGGAAGGCGTCAAGGAGCCCCTCGGCATGTCCGGCGTGCGCCTCGAGGCGAAGGTCCACCTGGTGACCTGCGCCGTCAACGCCGCCGAGAACGTCATCAAGTGCATAGAACGGTGCGGGTTCACGGTCAACGACCTCATCCTCGAGCAGCTCGCTTCGAGCTACGCCGTGCTCACCGACGACGAACGGGACCTCGGCGTGTGCCTGGTGGACATCGGGGGAGGCACCACCGACATCGCCGTCTTCACCGGCGGCGGCATTCGCCACACCGCCGCGATCCCCATCGCCGGCGACCAGGCGACCAGCGACATCGCCATGACGCTCCCCACACCCACCCGGCACGCCGAAGAGATCAAGATCAAGTACGCGTGCGCGCTGAACAGACTCGTGCAACCGGACGAGACGATCAACGTGCAGGGTATCGGAGACCGGCCGCCGCGCACCCTGCCCCGCCAGGTCGTGGCGGAGGTCGTGGAGGCCCGTTACGAGGAGCTGTTCACGCTGATCAAGGGGGAGCTGCAACGGGGCGGATACGAGGACGTCATCGCCTCGGGCATCGTGCTGACCGGCGGCTCCTCACAGCTCGAGGGCGTGGTGGAACTGGCCGAGCGGGTGTTCGAAATGCCGGTGAACATCGGCACGCCAAGGAATGTCGGGGGGCTCGGGGACATCGTGAGCAATCCCATCTACGCCACTGGCGTGGGACTGCTCGTATACGGCAGGGAGGAAGGGAGCCGGGACCGCAAAGAATCGAAGCCGGGGGGCCTGCTCGCCCGCATCGGCCAATGGTTCCGGGAGAACGTGTGAAACGTGTGATCTGTGCGACAGCCAAACGGAGGAACGCACCATGTTTGAACTCGTAGACAGTCCCCCGCAGAACGCCGTCATCAAGGTGATCGGCGTCGGTGGCGGCGGCGGCAACGCCGTCCAGCACATGCTGAGCCGGCACATCGACGGCGTCGACTTCATCGCCGCCAACACCGACGCGCAGGCGCTGCGGAGCCTCGACGCCAAGACCACGCTCCAGCTCGGCGCGTCCGTGACCAAGGGTCTCGGGGCGGGTGCCGACCCCGAGATGGGCCGCCAGGCGGCCCTGGAGGACCGCGACCGGATCGCCGACATCCTCCGCGGTACGGACATGCTGTTCGTCACGGCGGGCATGGGCGGCGGCACCGGCACCGGAGCGGCCCCGGTCATCGCCGAGGTCGCGCGGGAACTGGCCGTTCTGACCGTCGCCGTGGTCACCCGGCCGTTCCTCTTCGAGAACCGCCTGGAAGTCGCGAACGAGGGCATCGACCAGCTCGCCGAGTTCGTCGACTCGCTGATCGTGGTCCCGAACGAGAAGCTGCTGTCCGTCCTCGGGGCCGAGACCACGATGCTGGAAGCCTTCAGCGCCGCGAACGACGTGCTGCTCGGCGCCGTACAGGGCATTTCGGACCTGATCGTCAAACCCGGCCTGATCAACGTCGACTTCGCCGACGTGCGCACCGTCATGTCGGAGATGGGCATGGCGATGATGGGGACGGGCAGGTCGAGCGGCCCGAGCCGGGCCCGCGACGCCGCGGAGGCGGCGATTCACAGTCCCCTGCTGGAGGACATCCAGCTCGACGGGGCGCGGGGCGTACTGGTCAACGTCACCGCCGGCGCGAACGTCGGGCTCGGTGAGTTCGCGGAAGTCGGAGACGCGATCCGGACGTTCGCATCCGATCGCAGTCGGGTGGTGATCGGAACGGTGATCGACGCCGACGCCGGCGACGAACTGAAGGTCACCGTGGTGGCCACGGGCCTCGGGGACGTCGCCGGCTACCGGGCCCCGAGCGCGTCAGGGAACGCGCGGGAGCTGCAGGGCCTCAACTACGACGACTTCGACCTCCCGCCGGCCATCCGCGAACACTCCGCGACGCAGCGCCGGCCGGAAGCGGCCACGCCCGCCTCGGAGCCGAGCGTCGAGTATCTCGACATCCCGGCGTTCATCCGTCGCCAGGCGCTGTAGCGGCGGTTCGGACCCGGATCTCCTCGACCGCGGCGAAGTCCTTGAGCCGGCGAAGCCGCGGGAGGAGCTCCGGAGCCTGGAAGCGGAGGCGGGTGGCCCACGAGGCGCTCCGCGCGTGCACCACGAGGAGTGCGCCGTCGAGCCGGGCAACGGCATAGGCCCCGGCGTCTTCCTCCCCCAGCACGGCCCGAAGCTGGTCGGTCAGCGACTGGCGGGCATCGAGTTCGGCAACGAGCCGGCCTACCCCCCGGTGACGGCGTTGGCGATCCCGCAGGATTTGCTCTATGGTACGCATGGACATCCGGGGGAAGCCGCACGCATTCGCGTTCGCATGTCGTGGGGGACAGGGTGGACATCTTAATCCTCGACCGTGGTCGGGGTCGAACGCGGACCGTAGGCCTGCGGCGTGGTGTCGTGGCCGGCGTGCTCTGCGCCGTAACGGCCAGCCTGCTCGCGAGCGCGCTCCTCTCCTGGCGCCACTTCGAGGGCCGTTTGCTCGACGAGGAGACGATCGGCGGCTGGAACGCCCGCCTGGCGAGCCAGCGTGAAGAACTCGAGTCCCTGTCGGGCCGCGCCCAGGCGGACGTGCTCACCGTCGGTCAGAAGCTCGCGGGCATGGAGGCGCGCCTGTTGCGCATGGAGGCCCTTGGTCAACGCGTCTCCGAGATGGCCACGCTGACGGACGGGGAGTTCCGCTTCGACGCCCCGGCGGCCATCGGCGGTCCGGCGTCCCAGACCGCGGCCGACAGCCTCATCTCCACGGACTACCTGGCCAGGATCGAACGGCTCTCGCGCGAACTGCGGACCCGGGAGCAGGAGATGGGCGTCCTCGAGAGCCTGCTCGCCAGCCGACGCTTCCAGGACGAGGTTGCGCCGTCCGGCAGACCGGTGAAGCGGGGCTGGATTTCGTCGCCCTACGGCAGGCGCGTCGATCCGTTCAACGGCAGGCCCGCGTGGCACACGGGCGTGGATTTCGCCGGCAAACCCGGCAGCGACGTCATCGCGGTCGCCGGCGGCGTGGTCGCCTTCACCGGGGAACGGGGCGGTTACGGCAGCCTCATCGAGATTCAGCACGGCGATGGTCTGGCCACCCGGTACGCGCATCATCAGGAGGTCCTGGTGCGGGCCGGGGATGTCGTCAAGAAGGGGCAGGTCATCGCCAAGATGGGCAATACGGGCCGCTCCACCGGCCATCACGTCCACTTCGAGGTCCTGAAGGACGGTCGCCTCATCAACCCGTCGCGTTACATAGCGCGCCGCCAGTAACCCCAGCCTCCTTTTCGCCTCGCGTCGCGGAACGTCGCTGCAGTTGCGCTGCTAGCGCCACCAAAGCCGTCACCCTCACGGGCGCCGCCTTTGGCCCCAACCGCCCGCCGTCCTATCGCTCTGTCGGACCTGGACCCGCTTCGCAAGTCCATGCCCGACAGCCTGCTAGAATCCGCCCCCAGCTTGGCTCCCCGGTGGACGACATGGTCAGCGGACTCTTCCGCAAGGTCGTTGGAACAAAGAACAGCCGCGAAATCAAGCGGATGGGACGCGTGGTCACGCAGATCAACGCGCTCGAGGAGTCGACCGCGGCCCTCTCCGACGAGGAACTGAAGGCCCGCACCGACGCGCTCCGCACGCGCCTCGCCGGCGGCGCGACGCTCGAGGAGCTGCTTCCCGAGGCCTTCGCGGCCGTGCGGGAGGCCTCGCGACGCACCCGTGACATGCGGCACTTCGACGTGCAGCTCGTGGGCGGCATCGTGATGCACACCGGACGGATCGCGGAGATGCGCACCGGCGAGGGCAAGACCGTGGTCGCGGTGCTGGCCGCCTACCTCAACGCCCTCGGCGGAGACGGCGTCCACATCGTTACCGTCAACGACTACCTTGCCCGCCGGGACGCGGGCTGGATGGGCCCGATCTACGAGGCCCTCGGCATGACGGTCGGCGTGATCCAGTCCGGGCAGGACTCCGAGGCCAAGCGGCAGGCGTACCAGGCCGACGTCATCTACGGCACCAACAACGAGTTCGGCTTCGACTACCTGCGGGACAACATGGCGTTCCGGCTCGAAGACCGGTTCCAGCGCCCCCTCCACTACGCGATCGTCGACGAGGTCGACTCCATCCTCATCGACGAGGCGCGAACGCCCCTGATCATCTCCGGGCCGGCGCAGGAGAGCACGGACCTCTATCGCAAGATCAACCGGCTCGCCCCGAAGCTCAAGCAGCAGGAGATGGTCGAGGCGACGCTGCCGGCCCGGTTCGGCGGCGAGGAGGTGGAGGACACGGGCGACTTCTTCGTCGACGAGAAGAACCGCCAGGTCGAACTCACCGAGCGGGGGCACGCCTTCGTCGAGGAGGAACTGGTGCGGCTCGGTCTCCTCGAGGAGGGGGACAGCCTCTACGCGCCGACCAACCTGGCGCTCCTGCACCACGTACAGGCGGCCCTGAAGGCGCACGCGCTGTTCCGTCGCGATGTCGACTACATGGTCACCAACGGCGAGATCGTCATCGTGGACGAGCACACCGGCCGCGCCATGCCCGGGCGGCGCTGGTCCGAGGGTCTCCACCAGGCCGTCGAGGCCAAGGAAGGCGTGTCCATCCAGAACGAGACCCAGACCCTCGCCTCCACCACTTTCCAGAACTACTTCCGCCTCTACGGAAAGCTCGCGGGCATGACCGGCACCGCGGACACCGAGGCCTTCGAGTTCCGCCAGATCTACGGCCTCGACGTCGTCGTGATCCCCACCCACCTGCCGATGATCCGCGAGGACCGCAACGACCTCGTCTACCTGACGACGGACGAGAAGTACGACGCCATCGTCGCCGACATCAACGAGTGCGTCGACGCCGCGCGTCCGGTGCTGGTCGGCACCACGTCCATCGAGTCGTCCGAACGGCTGTCGAAGGAACTCGACCGCCGGCAGATCGCACACAGCGTCCTCAACGCCAAGCAGCACGAACGGGAGGCCGACATCGTCGCCCAGGCGGGGGCTCCCGGCGTCGTGACCATCGCCACGAACATGGCCGGCCGCGGTACGGACATCGTCCTCGGCGGCAATCCGGAAGCGGAACTCGCCAATGGGGACGCGAGCCGCGACGCGGTCATGGCCGCCTGGCAGGAGCGCCACGACGCCGTCGTCGCGGCCGGCGGGCTCCACATCATCGGCACCGAGCGACACGAGTCGCGCCGCATCGACAACCAGCTCCGCGGCCGCTCCGGCCGCCAGGGTGACCCGGGCTCCTCGCGCTTCTACCTGTCCATGGAAGACAACCTCATGCGCGTGTTCATGTCCGAGCGCATGCGCGGCTTCATGCAGTCCCTCGGCCTCGAGGAGGGCGAGGCCATCGAGCACCGCATGGTCAACAACTCGATCGAGAAGGCCCAGCGCAAGGTCGAGGGACACAACTTCGACATCCGCAAGAACCTCCTCGAGTACGACGACGTCGCGAACGACCAACGCCAGGTGATCTACCAGCAGCGCAACGACCTCATGGGGTCGGCGGACCTGTCCGACACCATCGAGACCATCCGCGAAGAGGTGGTTGCCGACCTGTTCTACGACTACGTCCCGCCGCAGAGCATCGAGGACCAGTGGGACGTCCAGGGACTGGAACAGGCCCTGGCCACCGAGTTCGATTCCCGGCAGCCCGTCTCTCGCTGGCTCGACGAGGACGACTCCCTGAGCGAGGACCCGCTGCGGGAGCGGATCCTCGGGCAGATCAACGAGGAATACGCGCGCAAGGAGGTGGCGTGGACCACGCAGGGCATCGACATGCGCGTGGTCGAAAAGCAGATCATGCTCACCATCCTCGACCAGAAGTGGAAGGAGCACCTGGCGACGATGGACCACCTGCGCCAGGGCATCCACCTGCGCGCCTACGCCCAGAAGCAACCGAAGCAGGAGTACAAGCGCGAGGCATTCGTGCTCTTCCAGGAACTCCTGCGGCAGATCAAGCGCGACGTGATCCGTCTGCTCTGCCGGGTCCAGGTCGAACGTGAAGGACAGATCGATGAGGTGGAACGGCGCCGCCGCGAGGAACAGGAGCGGCGCATGCGCTACCAGCACGCGGCGGCCGCCACCTCAGGCGCGGACGCCCCATCCCAGGCCGAGCAACCCACCGCGACGTTCGTGCGCGGCGAGCGCAAGATCGGCCGCAACGAAATGTGCCCCTGCGGCTCGGGCAAGAAGTACAAGCACTGTTGCGGCAAGGCCGCGTAGCCCGAACGCGCTGATGGCCGTCAACCTGCCCGAGATGGGCGCACTCGCCCCCGTGCCCGGCATCCGCGTCGGCAGTGCCGCCGCCGGCATCCGTTACGCCGGTCGTGACGACCTGGCCCTGTTCGAACTCGCGCCGGGCACGACGGTCGGGGGGATCTTCACCCGGAGCGCCTTCCGCGCGCCGCCGGTCTCCGTCGCTGCCTCCCGCCTCGGTCGCGCGCGGGGACTCGTCGTCAACAGCGGCAACGCCAACGCCGCGACGGGCGAGGCGGGCCTCCGGGACGCCCGGGAAAGCTGTGCGCTGGCCGCTGCCGCGCTCGGCTGCCGCGCGGAGGAAGTGCTGCCATTCTCCACCGGCGTCATCGGTGAGTTCCTGCCCATGGAGCGGGTGGCCGCCGGCGTCGCGGCCGCCGCTTCCTCCCTGACCCCGGAAGGCTGGGAGCAGGCGGCGCGCGCCATCATGACGACGGACACGGCCCCGAAAGGCGTCTCCGGGACGTTCGACGTCGGCGGTCATCCGGTCACCGCGACCGCCATCGTCAAGGGCTCCGGGATGATCCGGCCCGACATGGCGACGATGCTGGCCTTCCTCGGCACGGACGCGGCGCTCTCCGAGGATGCCGTCCAGTCCCTGGCCCGGGACCTCGGCGCGCGCAGCTTCAACCGCCTGACGATCGACGGCGACACGTCCACCAACGACGCCTTCGTCATCGCCGCGACCGGCCGTGCGGGAGTCGGAGACGAGCACTACGACGCCTTGCTCGAGGCGCTGACGCCCCTGGTGGTGGAACTCGCCGAGCGCACCGTGCGCGACGGGGAGGGCGCAACCAGGTTCGTGACGGTCGTCGTCGAGGGCGGCGCGTCGAGCGAAGAGTGTCTGCAGGTGGCATACGCCGTGGCGCACTCTCCGCTGGTCAAGACCGCGCTGTTCGCCGGGGACCCGAACTGGGGGCGGTTCTGCATGGCCATCGGCAAGGCCGGCATCGACGGCCTGGATCCCGATCGCGTTTCCCTGGACCTCGACGACGTCCGTGTCGCCGAGGACGGCCTCGTGGCGCCCACGTACACGGAGGAGGCCGGCGCGGCCGTCATGCAGCGCGACGAGTTCACGGTACGGATCGGCCTCGGCCGCGGCCACTGCCGCGAAACGGTCTGGACGTCCGACCTGTCCTACGACTACGTCCGCATCAACGCCGAGTACCGCACCTGACCGCGCCGCGGTCGGCGTTCACTCTTCGTCCAGTTCGTCCGGCAGCGGGTCGTCGAAGAGGGGGTCACCCGGAATCCGGTGGGCCTCGTCCGCCCAGGCGCCGAGGTCGATCAGCCGGCAGCGTTTCGAACAGAACGGTCGATGCGGGTTGCCCGCCGACCACCTCACCGGCTTGCGGCAGGTGGGACACGGCAGCACGCGGACGGGCTCAGACATGGGCGAACGCGAACAGCGTGAGTTCTTCCCGGAACACCAGGCTCAGCCAGCCCCCGGCCGCGAGGAACGGGCCGAACGGCATGGGATCCTGGCGCCGCATGGTCCGCAACAGGATCGCGACCACCGCCCAGGCGAGTCCCAGGGTCGACGCGATGAGGACCACCGCCGGCAGCGCCTGCCAGCCCAGCCATGCCCCGATCGCGGCGAGCAGCTTGAAGTCTCCGTGCCCCATGCCTTCCCGCCCCGTCACCCACCTGAACGCCCAGTAGAGCGTCCAGAGGACCCCATACCCCAGCGCCGCGCCGGCGATGGCGTCGACCGGGGTCACGTGATCGGACAGGACGCCCGCGACCAGTCCGCCCCACAGCAGCGGCAGCGTGATCTGGTCGGGCAGCAGGTGCGTGTCCAGGTCGATGAACGCCAGGGCGAGCAGGCTCCAGGTGAACAACAGCCAGCCGACGGTCATCCATTGCAGCCCCCAGGCCTGGAGCACGACCAGGCCCAGGACCGCGGCCAACGCCTCGACGATCGGGTACCTGGCCGGGATCCGTCCCCCGCAGTAGCGGCAGCGTCCGCGCAGGGCGATCCAGCTCACCAGCGGCACGTTCAGCCACGGGGCGATCGGGTGTTCGCACAGCGGGCACCGCGAACCGGGGCGCACGAGGTCGAACCGCGGTCGCGCCGGCACGGCGATGTGCAGCAGTTCCCGCGCCTCGTCGCCCCACTGCCGCTCGAGCATCCTGGGGAGCCGGAAGATGACCACGTTGAGAAAGCTCCCGGCGACGAGGAACACGACCGTCGCCGGAATCGCCAGGCTCCAACCCTCCGGCATTCCGGACCCCGGGCTCAGGGCCCGCCGATGACCGCGCCGAGCTGGAAGATCGGCAGGTACATGGCAACGATGAGCCCGCCCACCAGGACGCCGAGCACCGCCATGATCATCGGCTCGACCATGGACGCGATCGTGTCGACCGCGTCGTCGACCTGTTCCTCGTACCAGGCCGCCGAGCGCGCCAGCATGTCGTCCAGCGTTCCAGACTCCTCGCCGACCGAGACCATCCCGACCACGTCGTCCGGAAACACGCCCGTGTCGCGCATCGCCGCGTGGAGCTGCCGTCCGGTCGCCACTTCCTCCCGAACGCGCTCGACGGCCGCCTCGAATACCCCGTTGCCGGCGGCGCGCGCCACGGACTCGAGCGCGTCGACCAGGGGGACTCCGGCGCCGAACGTCGTCGACAGCGTCCGCGTGCAGCGCGCCACCGAGGACCGCCCGATCAGCCGACCGAACACCGGCAGCCGCAGCGACGCGCGGTCGAGCAGCGCACGCAACGCCCGCGAGCGGCGACGCACCGCGCGCACCCCCAGGACGGCGGCCAGCCCCCCGCCGACCATCGCCACCCACCGGTCGCGCACGAACTCGGACAACGCGATCACCCCCTGCGTGGACGCGGGCAGTTCGGCGCCGAATCCGGCAAAGATCTGCTCGAACTGCGGGACCACCTTGACGAGCAGGATACCGGATACGGCGCCGGCCACGCACAGCACAGCCGCCGGGTAGATCAGCGCCTTGCGCACCTTCCTCCTGAGGGTCTCCGCCTTCTCCTGGTAGGTGGCGATCCGGTCCAGCATGGCCGGCAGCGTGCCCGACCGCTCCCCCGCCTCGACCAGGTTCCGGAACAGGTCGTCGAAATGCTCCGGGTGGCGTCCGAGCGCCGTGGCGATCGAGTCGCCCGCCGACACGTCCGTGCGCAACGCGCGTACGAGGCGGGCCAGGGCCGGCCTGTCCGTGCCGTCGGCGACGATCCCGAGCGCCTGGAGCACCGGCACGCCGGCGCGGGTCAACGCAGCCAGTTGCCGCGAGAAAACGGCCACGTCTTCCGTGCGCACACGGCCGCGCCGTATCCCCCCACCCTGCCGCCGCACGCTGGTCGCCCGGATGCCCCGTCCGGCCAGCGCCCGGCGCACCCGCGCGGCGGACGCCGCCGTCATCTCGCCCGCCACGGCGTGACCGTAGCGGTCCCGGCCCCGCCAGGCGAAGAGTTCCGAACGCGCTGCCACGACTCCTCCCTTCCCTTCCCTTCCCTTCCCTCCCCCCGCTGGCCGCTATCCGGTGATCCGGTTGATCTCGGCCAACGACGTGACTCCCGTCACGACCTTCCTGAGTCCCGACCGCCGCAGGTCCTCGAAGCCCTGGCGCCGCACCTCCGCGGCGAGGCGCAGGCTGTCGCCCTCGTCCATGACGACGCGCGCGAGTTCCGTGGTGAGTTCCATCACTTCGTAGATACCCACGCGTCCGCGGTACCCGCCGCGGCACTCCCCGCATCCCGCCGCGTCGGCCTCGAACAGCCGCAACCCGCCACCGGCATCCGAACGCGGGAAGCCCAACCGGACCAGTGTCTCTTCCGGAACCTCGGTCGGACGGCGACACCGGGTACACAACCTCCGCGCCAGGCGCTGGGCGATGACGAGGCTGACGGACGTCGCCACGTTGAAAGCCGCGACACCCATGTTCCGCAGCCGCGTGAGGGTCTCCGCCGCCGAGTTTGTGTGCAGCGTCGACAGCACCAGGTGCCCCGTCTGCGCCGCCTTGACGGCGACCTCCGCGGTCTCGAGGTCCCGCACCTCGCCGACCATCAGCACGTCCGGGTCCTGGCGGAGGAACGCCCGCATGGCGACGGCGAAGTCGAGGCCGACGCGATGGTTGACGTGTACCTGGTTGATCCCCTCGAGGTGCATCTCCACCGGATCCTCCACCGTGGCGATGTTGCGGCCGGGTTCGTTCAGGAGTTGCAGTCCCGCGTACAGCGTGACGGTCTTGCCGCTGCCCGTCGGCCCCGTCACGAGGACCATGCCCTGCGGCCGGCGCAACGCGGCGCGGTAACGGGCCTCCTGTTCCGGCTCGAACCCGAGTTCGTCGATGCCGATCCGCGCGCTCGAGGCGTCGAGAATCCGGAGGACGACTTTCTCGCCGAAGAGCGTCGGCAACGTGTTGACCCGGAAGTCCGCGGCGCGCGATTCCCCGAGGCGCAGCCGGATGCGCCCGTCCTGGGGCACCCGGCGCTCCGCGATGTCCAGCCCGGCCATCACCTTGAGGCGCGCCGCCAGCCTTGCCGCGAGGTTCCGCGGCGGCCGGCGTACCTCGCGCAGGATGCCGTCGGTCCGAAACCGCACCCGGCAGCTACGCTCGTAGGGCTCGAGGTGGACATCGGACGCCCCCGTCCTGACCGCTTCCAGCAGGAGCCCGTGGACGAAGCGGACGACCGGTGCTTCGTCCATGTCCGCGCCCGCGACCGACGGTTCGTGGGCCTCCCGCTCCGCCTCCACGGACTCGAGCTCGAGGACCTGGACGTCGGGATCGAGGCCTTCGATATCCTCGAGCAGGTCCGGGAGCTCGCGGTCACGCAACCGGTCGATGGCGGCGGCCAGCGCCTCCGGCTCCACGAGCACCGGCTCGACGTCGAGGCCGGTCTGGAACTTGATCTCGTCGAGCGCCCGCACGTCGCCCGGGTCGCCCACGGCGACGTGCAGCCGACGTCCGCGGCGTACCAGGGGCAGCACTCCATGCTTGCCGGCGAGGGTCTGATCGACGGCCGCCGACGCGCTCGCCGCCAGGTCGAACGCGCCCAGGTCGAGCACCGGGACACCGAAGTCCCGGGCCTTGGCGAGCGTCTCCCTCGCCGTCGCGTTCCGTACGCTCATCCGGATTGGTGTCCGCGCCAGCAGTTCCCCGAGGATTCTAGGGAGACGCGGCGGTGCGGTAGATGGCCATCGTCCGCAAACCGCGTGCGACATCGCCGGCGGAGAGCGGCCGGCGCGGGGATTCGCCTACATCCTTCGCAGCCCCGACGCACGCCGATCGGGATCGATTACGCACGCCTTCCCGCCGAACGCCGATTACCATGGTCAACCAGGATCGCCGACACCGCAGCACCTCCAGGAGCCCGTCCCATGCCACGCCCGTCCGGATTCACGCTGATCGAACTGATGATCGTCGTCGCCATCGCCGGCATCCTCGCGGCGATCGCGCTGCCCCTCTACCGGGACTACGTGCAGAACGCCAACATGGCGAAGGTGAACACGCATTACGAGGCCGCGGGGACTTTCGTGGAAGCCGAGTTCCGCAAGATCCAGGCGGAGCTGGCGATGAACGTGCGCACGCCCGAAGCACAGGACGAACTCCTGTCGGACGCCTTCTGGATCGAGCGCCTGGCCGGCAGCGGCGGCACGGCGCCTGGCGGCGGCCCGCCGTACATCGAAGGACTGACCGGAGACGCCGGCCAGGGCCAGGTCGGCGTTTCGGGGTCCGGGACGATCGCGGGCGACGGCGACTACGCCATCACGTTGACGCGCCCCGCCTACGGCGACTTCCCGGCCGGCGTGCAGCGCGTGATCCGATGGGCGGACCTCTGAGCACCGTGCGCGCCGGCGCGGGCGTCACGCTCGTCGAACTGATGATCGCGATCGCGATCCTCGCGACGGTCGCGGCGATCGCGCTGCCCGCCTACCGCGACTACGTCGAGACCGCCGCGGCGGGCGTCCTGGCCTCGCAGATCGCCACGATAGAGCCCTTCCAGCAGGACACCCGGCTGCGCACCGGGTCCTACGGGACCGGCACGTGGAACGCGCGCACCGGCGACACCTCGCTCACCGACGCCACCGGGTGGGCGCCCCGGAACCCCAACGGCGCGAGCTACGTCGTCCTGGCCGACGCGGCCGGCTACCGCGTCACCGCGACCGACCCGGAAGGCCGCACGGTGTGCCGCATCATGCCCGCCGGGCGGCCATGCTGACGGCGGCGCATGTCCGGCCAGGACGGCGGGGGCCGTTCCCCCCTCCCCACCGACGCGCTATGCTTCGCCACCGCCCGCACACGCGCGGCCGCGCCGGAATAGCTCAGTTGGCAGAGCACCGCATTCGTAATGCGGTTGTCCGGAGTTCGAGTCTCCGTTCCGGCACCACTCACCACTCCCCCTGTTTACCCAAACTTCGCTGGAGTTGCGCAATCAACGTGCGGCAGCAACGCGCGGATGCGCACGAAGAGCGACCGAAAGATGCTAGATTCCGCGAGCCGGAGAGCCGAGACGCAGACAACATCGCCTGCACGGAGCACCATGGACGCCTGAACGCGTCTTACGCGGCGCGCGTCCGCAGCGACACGCCGAGCCTGAGCACGAACTGGCACAACAATCTCGTGAAGGACTGTGACGATGACAAAACGCACCGTCAAGAATCCCACCACTGGCGAGACTGTAGAGTCCGAGGTGGTCGAAGTTGTTGAGATTTCAGATCCGCCAGTTCTGATGGTCCTTGCCGACGGCTCCAGGTTACGGATGAAGCTTGACGTGATCGAAGTGACTCGCGTCACCGGCCAGTGGGACGCGGAGGGCTTCCCGGTCTACACCGTCAGAAGTGGAAAATCACTGGCTGTTCTCGAAGCCCCTTCACACCTGAGGCAAACCTAGGGGCCCGCGCCGGGCGGCGCGGGCGCGTAGGTCGGCGGGGCTGGGCCGCGAGCGGCGCCGAAAGGCGACGGTTGCGGTGCGCTAGACGGAAACCACCGTAGGGAGGCATTCGCAAAATGTCCGTAACTGGTACAGCGTCGAACTGGACGGTGGGCGCGGCCGACACGTTGGTACTGTCAGAGCCCATCGAGTCCCTGGATAGCCTGCTCGCCAACACGGAGACCGAGTGCGCGAATCAGATTGCGCAAGTCGAGATCGTGATCGCAGAGGTCAGGACGCCCCAAGGCGTTCTGCTTCGCCGGGACCACCCTCTTTGCCTGCGCGCCTCCAGATCGGAGGGCTGTTACGTGGCCGAAGTCCCGGAACTGGAAATGCCGATCGCCGCCTACAGCCACGGCGAGCTAGCCGACGCATTCACGGACCTGGTCGGTGTCCTCTGGGAGGAGTACGCCCTGGAGGACGATACGAAGTTGACCGAGCAAGGACTGGCACTGAAACGGCGTCTGCGATCGAGATACGTGGTCGCCACCTAGTGTCGTGTCACGCGTGTTCTGTCGCTTCAGAGTTCGCCCTGCGCGTCAATGCAAGGCGCGGTCCGCAGGGAATATCGAGCATATTGGCAAGGACCACAACACAGCAGTGGCGTGCAGGGCGATCTCCCGAAGGGCGCGCCCCACGGGGCCTGTGGCGGTGTTGCGCCCCTTGGCAACATGCCCGATATTCCCGGCGGGGAACGCGCCACCGCCACGCTTGCGTGGCGCGGCCACTAGACCCCGTGGGACGCGCTGAAGCGGCAGAACACGCGTGACACGACACTAGAATGCCCGCGCTCGAACGCAGGGATGTGTTGCGAAATCTGACGCGCAAGGGATTCCAGGACGACAGGAGAACAGCACACACCGTCCTCATTCACCACGATGCCGCCGGGCAGAAGACGGGCATCGCGACGCTTGTCAGCCGAGGCACCAAGTACAAGACGCTAACTTCTGCGCTCGTCTCGACGATGGCGAAGCAGTGCCGATTGACAACTGCACAGTTCGTCCAACTCGTCAGTTGCGCGATGACAAGAGACGAATACGACGCGCACGTCGCCCCACCGGAGGCAGACGAGTAGACCTAGGGGGGCACCGTAGAACGGCGCGGGCTCGTGGGTCGGTGGGGCTGGGCCGCGAGCGGAGCCGCAGGCGACGGTTGCGGGGCGCTAGCTCTTCCAGCGACGGCTGCCATTCGTACCGAGGCCTCGGCGAACTCGAACGCGCACCGGCTTCAGCCGGTGCGCGTTTCCCCATTCCGGCGCCGACGCTCGCTCCTCACTCGAACCGCATCGACAGGTCGAGCGGCGTGACGTGCTTCGTGATCCACCCCACCGAGATGTAGTCGACCCCGGTGGCGGCCACCGCCGCAAGATCGTCCAGCGCGATGCCGCCCGAGGCTTCGAGGCGCGTGCCCGTGTCGTTCGCGCGCACGGCCGCCGCCATCTGCGCCACGGTGAAGTTGTCCAGCATCACGATGTCCGGGCCCGCCGCGAGCGCCTCCTCCAGTCCGTCCAGGTCCTCGACCTCCACCTCGAGCGGCAGGTCCGAGTGGGCGGCGCGGGCCGCGAGAATCGCGGCGCGAATGCCGCCCGCCGCGAGGATGTGGTTCTCCTTGATGAGGAAGGCGTCGAAGAGTCCCATGCGGTGGTTGTCCGCCCCGCCCACGGCGACGGCGTACTTCTGCGCCGCGCGCAGGCCGGGGACGGTCTTGCGCGTGTCGAGGATCCGGGTCCCGGTGCCCGCCACCGCCCGGGCGCACGCGCGGGCGGCCGTCGCCGTGCCGGAGAGGAGCTGCACGAAGTTGAGCAGCGTCCGCTCCAGGGTGAGCAGGCTCCTCGCCCGCCCCGCGAGCGTGAAGAGCGTACTGTCTTCCGCGATCTCCGCCCCGTCCGCGAGACCCCAGTCGATGCGGATGTCCGCATCCGTCTGCGCACAGACCGCGCGCACCCACGGCGCACCGCAGAAGACGCCGGGCGAACGCGAGATCACCGTTGCCCGCGCGATCCGGTCGGCAGGGATCAGCGCGGCGGTCACGTCGCCGTCGCCCACATCCTCGGCGAGCGCTTCGCGGACGTGGCGCCGCACCACCGCGTCCGGCGGCGGTGTCACGCGGTCACGCACGGCGGGGGGTCGCTTATCATCGTCGCGTGATTGTAAGCCCCGATCACTGGCTCACGTCCGCGCGGCGCGTCGCGTCTCCGAACGAGAACGCCCGGCCCGACCCGGGCGACATCTCGCTGGTCGTCCTCCATGGCATCTCCCTGCCCCCGGGGGAATTCGGCCGCGGCCTCGTCGAGGACCTGTTCTGCAACCGGCTCGACTGCGTGGCGGATCCCCGCCTCGCGGACCTCGACGGCGTGCGCGTATCCGCTCATCTCCTGATCGACCGGGAAGGGACGACCACCCAGTTCGTACCCTTCGACCGGCGCGCATGGCACGCCGGCGCGTCATGCTGGGCCGGCCGCCGGGACTGCAACGACTTCGCCATCGGCATCGAGCTTGAAGGGACGGACGATGTCGCCTACACGGAGCGCCAGTACAACGTCCTGGAGAAGGTCCTGAACGCCCTCGCCCGCCGCTACCCGCGCCTCGACCCCGCGGCCGTCGTCGGGCACAACGAGATCGCCCCGGGGCGCAAGACGGATCCCGGACCCGCCTTCGACTGGCCCCGCGTGATCCGTGCCGCGGCAGGGCCGGCGAGGCCCGGGTCGGACCCGACCGAGGGCTTATAATCGGTTCCCGACCCATCGGCCGCGGCCGCTACGGAGGACGATGGACTACCCCAGGGGTCTGCAGGACATCGACCCGGACGAGACGCGCGAGTGGCTCGACGCGCTCGAATACGTACTCGACCACGGCGGGACGGACCGCGCCAACTTCCTGCTCGAGCGCCTGTCGGCGCGCATGACGCAGACCGGCGCGCGTCTCCCCTACACCATCACCACGCCCTACCGGAACACCATCCCGGCCACCCAGGAAGCCTTCATGCCGGGCGACCTGTTCATGGAGCGCCGCATCCGCTCGCTGATCCGCTGGAACGCGCTCGCGATGGTGGTGCGGGCGAACCGGGGCGACGGAGACCTCGGCGGGCACATCTCGACGTTCGCCTCGGCCGCGACGCTCTACGACGTGGGGTTCAACTACTTCTTCCGGGGTCCGACCGACGACAACGCCGGGGACCTGATCTACTTCCAGGGACACAGCGCCCCCGGCATCTACGCCCGTTCGTTCCTCGAGGGCCGGCTGACGGAGGAACAGCTCGACCTGTTCCGGCGCGAGGTCGACGGCGGCGGACTGTCCTCCTATCCCCACCCCTGGCTGATGCCGGACTACTGGCAGTTCCCCACCGTCTCCATGGGGCTCGGCGCGATCCAGGCGATCTACCAGGCCCACATCATGAAGTACCTCGACGGCCGCGGGCTCATTCCGATGGGCGACCGCAAGGTGTGGGCGTTCCTCGGCGACGGCGAATGCGACGAACCGGAGTCCCTCGGCGCGCTCGCGCTCGCGGGGCGGGAGCGCCTCGACAACCTCATCTTCGTCGTCAACTGCAACCTCCAGCGGCTCGACGGACCGGTCCGCGGCAACGGCAAGATCATCCAGGAACTCGAGGGAGAGTTCCGGGGCGCCGGCTGGAACGTGATCAAGGTCATCTGGGGACGCCTGTGGGACCCGCTGCTCGCGAAAGACACGGCGGGGCTCCTGCTGCAGCGCATGAACGAGACCGTCGACGGCGAGTACCAGAACTACAAGGCGAAGGGCGGCGGGTACACGCGCGACCACTTCTTCGGCCGCCACCCGGAACTGCTCGAACTCGTCCATCATCTCTCCGACGACGACATCATGCGGCTCAACCGGGGCGGGCACGACCCGTTCAAGGTCTTCGCCGCATACCACGCGGCGATGCACCACACCGGCGAGCCGACGGTCATCCTGGCCAAGACCGTCAAGGGCTACGGCATGGGCGACGCCGGCGAGTCGGAGAACACGACGCACCAGGTCAAGAAGCTCGACCTCGACGACCTCAAGCATTTCCGGGACCGCTTCGACGTGCCGCTTACCGACGATGAACTCGCGAGCGTGCCGTACTACCGTCCCGCCGACGACGCCCCGGAGACGGTCTACCTGAACCGGCAGCGCGAGCAGCTCGGGGGACCGCTGCCGGCCAGGATCGTTGACACGGCGGACATCGCGGTCCCGGGGCTCGACATCTTCGAGACGCACCTGCAGGGCAGCGGCAAGCGCAGGGTGTCCACCACGATGTCGTTCGTGCGCATGCTCTCGACCCTCGCCCGCGACAGGACGATCGGCGACCGGGTCGTACCGATCGTGCCGGACGAGGCGCGCACGTTCGGCATGGAGGGCATGTTCCGCCAGCTCGGCATCTACTCCTCGGAGGGACAGCTCTACCAGCCCGAGGACCACGGCGAGATCGCCTCCTACCGCGAGTCCCTCGACGGGCAGGTCCTGGAGGAAGGCATCAACGAGGCCGGCGCCTTCTCGGCGTGGCTCGCGGCCGCGACGTCCTACAGCACGCACCGCTACACGCTCATCCCCTTCTACATCTTCTACTCGATGTTCGGCTTCCAGCGCGTGGGGGACCTGGCCTGGGCGGCGGGGGACACCCAGGCGCGGGGTTTCCTGCTCGGGGCGACCGCGGGGAGGACCACCCTGAACGGCGAAGGCCTGCAGCACCAGGACGGCCACAGCCACGTGCTGGCGTCCACGATTCCCAACTGCGTCGCGTACGATCCCTGCTACGCGTACGAACTGGCCGTCATCGTGCACGAGGGGCTCCGGCGCATGTACGCGGAGCGCGAGCGCGTCTTCTTCTACATCACGCTCATGAACGAGAACTACGCGCAGCCCGCCCTCCCCGACGGCGCGGCGCCGGGCATCCTGAAGGGCATGTACCGCGTGCGCACCTGCGGCGCGTTCGAGGACGAGGGACCGAGGCGCGTGCGCCTGCTCGGCAGCGGGGTCATCCTGCGCGAGGTGCTCGCGGCGGCGGAACGCCTGCACGCGGACTACGACGTGGCGAGCGAGGTCTGGAGCGTCACCAGTTTCACGGAGCTCGCGCGGGAAGGCGCCGACGCCGAACGGTGGAACCTGCTGCATCCGGGCGAGGAACCCCGCCGCAGCCACGTCGCGTGCTGTCTCGACGGGGACGTCCCGGTGGTGGCTTCCACCGACTACATCCGGACCCAGGCAGAGTCCATCCGGGGGCACTTCGACGCGCCTTACCGCGTACTCGGCACCGACGGCTTCGGCCGTAGCGACACCCGCGCCAAGCTGCGCCACTTCTTCGAGGTGGACGAGAAGTTCGTGACGCTCGCGGCTCTCGAGCAGCTCGCGCGGCGCCAGGTCGTTCCCGAGGCCCGGGTCGCGAAGGCCATGGACGACCTGGGCATCGACGCCGACAAGCCGGACCCGAGGTACGTGTGACCGCGCAAGAGGTAGTGATTCCGGACATCGGCGACGCCGAGGACGTCGAGGTCATCGAACTGTGCGTCGGTCCCGGCGACAGCGTCGAGATCGACGGGGCCCTGATCGTCATCGAGTCCGACAAGGCGTCAATGGAGGTCCCCTCGCCGTTCGCCGGCACGGTCGCCGAGATCAGGGTGGAACTCGGCGACGTGGTCAACTCCGGTCACGTCGTCGCCGTGCTCGAGGTGACGCGGGACGCGTCCCGCGGAAGCAACGAAGAGCCGAAGGCCGTGGAACCGCCGCCCATGGTGGCGCCTGCCGCACCGAAGGAGGCGCCGCCGGCCCGACCTGAGCCTCCACCACCCGCAGCGGCCGAACTCGACGGGGCCGCCGATGGCGCGGGCGTCTACGCCGGCCCCGCGGTCCGCCGCCTCGCGCGCGAACTCGGGGTCAACCTCGGCGACATCCGCGGTTCCGGACCCCGCGGGCGGATCCTGAAGGACGACGTCAAAGGCTTCGTGAAGACGGCCATGGCGCGCGGACCCGCCAACGCCGCCACGGCGCTTCCCGCGATGCCCGCCATCGACTTTTCGAAGTTCGGACCCGTGGAAGAGGTCCCCCTCACACGCATCCGCAAGCGGGGCGCCGGCAACCTGCACCGGAGCTGGCTGAACGTCGTCCACGTGACCCAGCACGACGAGGCGGACGTCACCGACCTCGACGGATTCCGCCGCTCGCTGGCCGATCAGGCCGAAGCCCGGGGCGTCAAGCTCACGCTGCTGCCCTTCATCGTGAAAGCCTGCGCGGAGAACCTCGGCGCCTTCCCCCGGTTCTGCGCCTCGCTCAATCCGGCCGTGGACGGTCTCATCCTCAAGCACTACCGCCACATCGGCTTCGCCGTGGACACGGACGACGGGCTGATCGTCCCGGTGTTGCGCGACGTGGACAGGAAGGGCGTCTGGGCGCTCGCCGCCGAGATCGCCGAACTGTCCGCACTCGCGCGGAACGGGCGCCTGACGCCCGACCGGTTGAGCGGCGGCTGCTTCACCGTCTCGAGCCTGGGACGGCTGGGGGGCACGGGATTCACCCCCATCGTGAACGCCCCGGAAGTCGCGATACTCGGCGTCGGACGGCTCGAGACGAAGCCCCGGTGGAACGGCGCCGCGTTCGAGCCGCGCGCCATGCTGCCGCTCTCCCTCTCGTACGACCACCGCGCCCTAAACGGTGTCGAGGGCGGGAACTTCGTCGTCGAGCTGACGCGCCTGCTCGGCGACATCCGGAGGTTGGTGCTGTAACGCCGGGCCCCCGCGGCCTTCCGCGGCCTGCCGGGGCGTCAGCCGCGCTACTGCCGGAGGCTGCAGTACATCCGGTTGGCGAGGATGCCGACCACCATCCCGACGCCCGCTTCGTTCAACACCGTCGCGAAACCCAACGCCTCCCAGACGTACGCCGCAGCCAGGCCGAAGAGTACGGCCAGCGTCAGGGAGGTCGCGTCATGCCTCCAGCCAACGACCTTGATCGCCACCGGCGCCGCGATCGCGGCTGCCATCTTGGAGAACGCCCCGGTTGCGATGCTGAAGACGTTGCCCGCCAGCACGAACGACAGGAGGATCGTGACGATCCCCACCGCGCCGATGATCCAGAGAGGCGTGGAGCGCTCTTTCAGGCCCCCGGTCCTACCGAGCAGGATGTCCCTGCTGACCGACTGCGAAACCGCCACGATGATGCTGTTCGCGGTCGATCCGATGATCGCGTAGATGTAGGCGAAGACGAGCCCGGCGACGATCGGGTGCGCGACCATGTCGAAGAACACGACGAGGCCGGATTCCGGGTCCTCGAGGCCGGGCATGACGCCGCGCAGAACGGCACCGAACACCGTCATGGACAGCCAGGTGACCTGGATGAAGCCGATGTAGATCCAGCGCGCCGATCGGGTCTCTTCCGGACTGCTCCCGGCAAAGTACCTCGTGATCACCTGCGGCTGGCTCAGGCTGAAGCCGAAGCCCGCCGCGGCGAAGCCGAACAGCACGCCGAGGCTTGCCCCGTACTGCCCATGGGGCGCCAGCGAGAAAAAGTCCGCCGGCGCGTCCCGGACGTTGGCGGCGAACGCCGCCCCGTCGGCAAGCGCCACGGAGGCGATGAAGACGAGCGCCAGCACGGTGCTGCACAGGCTGAGGACGGCCTGCATGGTGTCGACGTAGACGGATCCACGAAACCCGCCCAGCGTCGAGTACGCCACGATCGTCACGGAAAACAGCAGGAAGGCGCCGTACCCGCCGAACCCGAAGGCGGACGCCAGGAACTTCTGGCCAGCCAGCCACTGGGCGGACGTGTAGGTGGCCAGGAACACCGCCAGGACGACGGCCACCAGGAGTCGCAGGAGTCGCGCCGACCGACCGGAGAGGCCATCGCCGAGGAACTCCGACAGCGTCGTGGCCCCGGCCTTGCGCGCCTGCCGGTTGAGTCGCTCCGGAAACAGGAACCAGAACAGCAGGTCCCCGAGCAGCCAGCCAAGCGGGATCAGGCTCCACTGCAGGCCTCCCACGTAGCCGAGTCCCACGGCGCCTGTGACGATGTAGCCGCTGTTGCCCGTTGCCGCCGCGCTGAGACCGACCAGCCACCTGTTCAGCCCGCGTCCCGCCAGGTCGCGATCGCCCGTGTCCCGCGCGGACACCCGCCGCCCGATCCAGGCGAACGCGAACGTGGCGACCAGAGACAGGGCGAAGACGACGGCGGCGAGGTCGAACCCTTCGGGCATCCAGCCTACAGGTCCTTCACCAGCCTCAAGGCGTCCAGGATCGCCGCGTGCGTGTTGCGGGAGGCCACCGCGTCGCCGATGCGGAACAACTGGAAGCCGCCTCCCGGGTTCGCGCGGACCTCCTGGGGACGCCCTTCCACAAGCGCTTCGTGATCGATCTCGCCCAGGTTCCTCGAAAGCGGCTTGAGATCCGCGTACAGGTCGTCCAGCGGACGGGTCCCGTGGTTCACGACGATCTGGTCGACCAGTCGTTCGCGGCTGGCGCCGCCATAGTCGCTGCCCACGACGGCCCGCAACTCGTTCCCGGCCCGGTACGCGCCGAGGAGGCGCCAGGTGACGGTGAACGTCACATCGAGTTCCTGGAGGCTGCGCATGTAGGGCACGAGATTCATCGCCATGACCTCGGGCGAGAGGGTCCGGTCAGGCGTCATGAGTTCAACCTTCGCCCCCGTGCCGGCGGCGACCTCGGCGGCCTGCAGCCCGGTGTGATCGCCCGCGTCATCGTAGACAAGGACGTTGGAGCCGGGCTGGGCATCCCCGGACAGGATGTCCCATGCCGATACGACCAGGTCGTTCCCGTCTTCGAGGACCTCCGTATGCGGAAGGCCCCCGGTAGCGACGATCACGACGTCCGGGCTCTCCGCAAGGACGGTGTCCGCATCCGCGAAGCTGTTGAAGCGAAAGGCGACACCCATCCGTACGCACTCCTCGTACCGCCAGTCGACGATCGACATCATCTCCCGCCGCCGTTCGGACCGCGCCGTGAGGCGCACCTGTCCGCCCGCCGCATCGGCGGCCTCGTGGACGGTCACGTCATGCCCGCGCTCGGCGGCCACGCGCGCGGCCTCGAGGCCGGCCGGGCCGGCGCCGACGATCACGAAGCACCGTTTCGCGGCCGCCGCGGGAACCTCGTGCGGAATCGTCAGCTCCCTGCCGGTCGCCGGGTTGTGAATGCAGTACGCCTCGCCGCCCTGGTAGATGCGGTCGAGGCAGTAGTTCGCCCCCACGCAGGGCCGAATGCGGTCTTCGCGTCCCTCGACGATCTTGCGGACCAGGTGCGGGTCCGCCAGATGCGCGCGCGTCATCCCGACCATGTCCAGCTTGCCGCTGGCGATCGCATGACGGGCCGTCGCCACGTCCGGAATCCTCGCGGCGTGAAACACGGGAAAGTCGGTTGCCGCCCTGACCCTGCCCGCAAAGTCGAGATGGGGAGCGCCGCGCATGCCCTGGACGGGAATGACGTCCGTCAGGCCGGCATCGGTGTCGATGTGCCCGCGGACGACGTTCAGGAAGTCCACCATCCCGCTGTCCCTGAGCAGCCGCGAGATCTCGAGCCCCTCCTCTTCCGTGAGCCCCCCCGGCAACCGTTCGTCCGCGGTGTAGCGCACGCCGACGATGAAGTCGGGGCCGACGCGCTTGCGTATCTCGGTCAGGACGTCCATCGTCAGGCGCACCCGGTTCCGCAGATCGCCGCCGTACGGCCCCTCCAGGGAGTTCGTCAGGGGCGACCAGAACTGGTCCATCAGGTGGCCGTATGCCTGCAGCTCGATGCCGTCGAGACCGGCCGCCCGCATTCTCTCGGCCGCATCGGCGTAGTCGCCCACGATACGCGCGATGTCCCAGTCCTCGGCCCGCTTCGGGAAAGCCCGGTGCGCCGCTTCGCGCTCATGCCCCGCGGAAACCACCGGCAGCCAGTCCCCCGCATCCCAACGGGTGCGGCGCCCGAGGTGCGTGAGCTGGATCATGACTGCGGCGCCGTGGTCATGGCACTCGTCGGCGATCCTCTTCATCCAGCCGACGACTTCGTCCTTCCAGGCGAGCACGTTGTTGAAGACGGGTGGGCTGTCGCGAGCGACGGAAGCCGACCCCGCGGTCATCGTCAGCGCGACGCCGGCCTGCGCCCGCTCGACCGTGTAGGCCCGGTATCGGTCCCCCGGCATGCCGTCCTCGGGGTAGGCGGGTTCATGCGCGGTGATCATGATCCTGTTACGCAACGTCAGGTGCTTCAGCCGGAACGGCGTCAGCAAGGGGTCGTTCGGCATGTCGGGAAGCTCCTCGCGCGGGCCGGCGGCTACAGCGGCTCCCAGAGCACTTCCGCGACGCCGTGCTCCCGCGCGATCGTGCGCGCGAGCACGAAGAGATAGTCCGACAGCCGGTTCAGGTAGACGCCTACCCCGGCCTCCGCCAGCAGCGGAAGCGAGGGCGCTTCTTCCCAGAAGGCGCGCTCCGCGCGGCGCGCCAGGCTGCGCGCGACATGCGCGAGGGCCACGGTCTCGTCACCGCCGGGCAGCACGAACTCCCGCAGCGGCGGCAACTCGGCGTTCAGGCGCTCCGTCTCCTCGGCCACGGTCCCGGCGAGGTCCGTCCAGGGCGCCGACGTGCCTCCCGTCGCGACCGCCCCGCCGACGTCGAAGAGTCGCGACTGGACGGTCGCCAGGGTGTCCCGGTGCCGGGCGCCCGCTTTCGCGGCGAGGAGCCCGAGGAAGCTGTTGGCCTCGTCGAGCGTGCCGATCAGGGCGAGGCGGGGATGGTGCTTGGGATAGCGCTTGCCGTCGGCCAGCGAGGTCTCCCCGCCGTCGCCGGTGCGCGTCACGACCCGGCTGATGCGGTCCGCCATTCCTTCTCCCTGCTCCCGTCTCCCCAGTGGCTCAGCCCGTTGCCCGGGCAGCCGTCGTCTCCCCTTCCCGCCGGCCCTGCAGCCGGGCGGCCCAGACGATCAGCAAGAATACCGGAACGCCAATGACGGCCGCGCCCAGGAAGAACATCGGATACCCGAACGTATCGACCACCTGGCCCGAGTAGCCGCCGAGCAGCTTCGGAAACAGCGTCATGAGCGAGCTCAGGACCGCGTACTGCATCGCCGTGAACGACAGGCTCGTCAGGCTCGAGAGGTAGGCGACGAAGGCGGCGCTCGCGAGACCCGCCGTCAGGTTGTCCGCCCCGATCACCGCGTAGAGCAGCAACACGTCCCCGGGCGCCGCCGCGAGCCAGATGAACAGCAGGTTGGTCGCGACGGTGAGGACGGCCCCGAGCATGAGCACCCGGACGACCCCGTACTTCAGCGCCAGGGCCGCGCCGAGGAAGCCCCCGAGTATGGTCATCCAGAGCCCGAAGACCTTCGTGACGGTGGCGATCTCCTCCTTGCTGTAGCCCATGTCGAAGTAGAAGACGTTGGCGATCGCGCCGAGCACGATGTCGGAGACGCGGTAGAAGCCGACCAGCAGCAGGATGGGCACCGCCGCCCGGCCGTACCGGCGCAGGAAGTCGAGTACCGGCGCAACGTAGGTCTCCCGCACCATCTCGGCGCGCGCGATCCCGGCGCCCACGCACGCGCGCGCCACGGCGAGGGCCACGCCGAGGGCGAGGGTCAGGCGCCCCGCTTCCGCCAGGAAGCCCGCGAGCGCGCCGTGCATCCCGAGGCCCTCGACGGCCCAGGCATGCACCGCGTCGGCCGCGTCGGACAACCCCAGGAAGAGGGCCACGAAGGACGCCGCCATGATCGCGAACACGCCAAAGAAACGCGCATAGTCCCCGGCGCCGTGGAAGTCGCTCGCAAGGTCCCTGCGCACGGGCTCGCCCACGAGGAACGTCGTGACCACGCCCACCAGCATGGCGCCGGCCATGCACAGGTAGGTCCACTTCCAGGCGTCGTAGACGTAGTGGTCCGCCTCGGTGCCGAAGCCGGCGGCGAGGTACAGCGCACCGGCGCCCGCCACGAGCATGCCGCCCCGATATCCCGCCACGTAGGCCGATGCGAGGAGCGCCTGCATCTTCTCGTCCGCCACCTCGATGCGGTACGCGTCGATCACGATGTCCTGGGTCGCGGCCGAGAAGCCGAGCGCCACCGCCGCGAACGCCATCGCCGTCAGCCCGGCCGGGGTGCCCGGGTCGCTCATCGCCATGGCGGCGATCGACGCCATGACGGCCACCTGCGCGGTGAGCAGCCAGCTTCGGCGCTGGCCGAGGCGGGGCCCCAGCACCGGCAGCGGCAGCTTGTCGATCAGCGGCGCCCAGACGAACTTGAACGAATAGCCGAGCGCCGCCCAACTGAAGTACGTGACCGCCGCCCGCTCGACTCCCGCCTCCCGCAACCAGAGCGACAGCGTCGCGAAGATGAGCAGGAGCGGCAGCCCGGAGGAGAAACCGAGGAACAGGAGCGCCGCGACGCGCGGCTGCAGGAAGGCGCGCAGATCGAGCGAGGTGCCGGACCCGCTGTCGCCACCGTCGGCGGAAAGACGCCGGCCGTTCAAGCAGCGCTCGCTCGATACAGGCCGCCGTCCGTGGCGCGCATCGTCAGGGGTCGACGGACTTCCAGGGGGTCATGTCCAGGATCGGGGCCCGTCCGATGTCGTCATGGCCGGCTGCGGTCCGACTCGGGCGCCACCCGCGCGGCTCACGGAGCGCGCCGGAGACGCTTGGGTCCGGATGACGGTGTCCGCCCTGATCGTCTCGACTTCCTCGCGCAGCGTAGCCACGTCACGACGGAGGTCTCCGACTTCCTCCCGCAACCCGGCGACGTCTTCGCGAATCGCACCGAGTTCCGCACGCAGGTCCCGGGCCAGAGCGCGCATCTCGCCACGCAACTCCGTCGCCAGAGCATGCATCTCGCCACGTAGTTCACTCGCGAGCGCGTTCATCTCGCCACGCAGGGTTTCGGCCAGGCCATCCATCTCGCCACGCAAAGCCTCGAACTGGGCGTGCGTCTCGGCCCGATAGTCGATCAACTCGCCACGCAAGTCGCGCAAATCCGCCCGAAGTCCCGCGTACCCGGTCAGCATCAGCGTCGCGAGGGCGATGCCCACACCCAGGATGGACAGCGTCTCGCTCGTCAGGCGCTGGCGAGCCCGCCCCGCGTTCGCGCTCCCTGCCGGCTCCGCGTAGCTCGCGGCGTCTCCCTGGCTCATCTCGTGTCCCATCCACCGGTCGATTGGCCGGGGAGGTTATCGCGGGTCCACTCCGCCGCGTGTGCGAATCATCCTACCGGTTGCGTAGGCCAGCGCAACCGCCGCACGTGCGCCTTCGCCACCGATGCGTCATGGCCGCCAACAGACCCGCGCCAGGTCCACCCGTCCGCCCACGAACGTCACCCCTTCGGCCTCGAGGAGCGCCCGCTGACGGGTTCCTCCCGCGCCGCGAATCGAAACGGCGCCGGCCGCATTGATGACCCGGTGCCACGGGAGCCGGGTATCGGGCGGCAGCCGCGACATCGTCTGGCCGACCAGCCGCGCGGCGCGCGGCAGTCCCGCGAGTTCCGCGACCTGTCCGTAGGTGGCCACCCGGCCCGCGGGAATCGCCGCGACGACCGTCCAGATGCGCTCGCGAGGCCCTCCGGGAACGTTCGATCCGCCGTCCTGCGACACGGTTTCCAAGGGGCCACGGGCCTCCCGGCCGGCTGCCCCGAATTGGGGCTTGAATAACGGGAACGCGCCCCTATGATATGCGCTCCTCCGGGTTAGCACTCTCACCGCGAGAGTGCCAGTTCTCGGAGGATCGCATCGAGAACGTGTCGGGCCAAGGATTTACGACGGCTACGGCACGCGAATACGTCCAATCTTGGGAGACATTTGGGACATGAACATTCGACCTCTACACGACCGCGTCGTCGTGCGGCGGCTGGACGAGGAGACGATGTCCGCCGGCGGGATCGTGCTGCCGGACACCGCGTCCGAGAAACCGTCGCAGGGCGAAGTCCTCGCCGTGGGACCGGGCAAGCTCCTCGAAAACGGCAACTTGCACGCACCCGGCGTCCAGGTCGGCGACAAGGTCATCTTCGGCCAGTACGGCGGCAGCACCGTGAAGATCGACGGAGAAGAGCTTCTCATCCTCTCCGAGAGCGAGATCTTCGGCGTACTCGAGGGCTGACGCGCCCGCACCGGAGTTTTGACGACCCGTTAACGCCAGCGCCCTCCGAAGGCCGCCGGCAAACGCAAAGAGGAACAACAGAATGAGCGCGAAGGAAGTACATTTTTCAGACGATGCTCGGGCACGCATGCTCGAAGGGGTGAACACCCTCTCGAACGCGGTGAAGGTGACGCTGGGGCCGAAGGGCCGCAACGTCGTCCTCGACAAGTCGTTCGGCGCGCCGACGGTCACGAAGGACGGCGTCTCCGTGGCCAAGGAAATCGAACTCAAGGACAAGTTCGAGAACATGGGCGCGCAGATGGTCAAGGAGGTCGCGAGCCAGACCTCCGACGAGGCCGGTGACGGCACGACGACGGCCACGGTGCTGGCGCAGTCCATCCTGACGGAAGGCCTGAAGTCGGTCGCCGCGGGCATGAATCCCATGGACCTGAAGCGCGGCATCGACAAGGCCGTGACATCCGCGGTCGGCCACATCCAGCAGATGGCCACGCCGTGCGAGGACTCGACGTCCATCGCCCAGGTCGGCACCGTCTCCGCGAACAACGACACCGCCGTCGGCCAGATCATCGCCGAGGCGATGGAGAAGGTCGGCAAGGAAGGCGTCATCACCGTCGAGGAAGGCAGCGGTCTCGAGAACGAGCTCGAAGTGGTCGAGGGCATGCAGTTCGACCGCGGCTACCTGTCTCCCTACTTCATCAACAACCAGGACTCCATGTCCGCCGAGCTCGAGGACCCGTTCGTCCTCCTGTGCGACAAGAAGATCTCGAACATCCGCGACATGCTGCCGGTGCTCGAGAACGTCGCCAAGGCCGGCAAGCCGCTCATGGTGATCGCCGAGGACATCGAGGGCGAAGCCCTCGCGACCCTGGTGGTCAACAACATGCGCGGCATCGTGAAGATCGCGGCCGCCAAGGCCCCGGGCTTCGGCGACCGGCGCAAGGCGATGCTCCAGGACATCGCGATCCTCACGGGCGCCACGGTGATCTCCGAGGAGGTCGGGCTGACCCTCGAAGGGGCTTCCCTCGAGGACCTCGGCAACGCCAAGCGCATCTCCTGCACGAAGGAGAACACGACGATCGTCGACGGCGCCGGCGCCAAGGGCGACATCGAGGGCCGCATCAAGCAGATCCGGCAGGAGATCGAGGACACGACCTCCGACTACGACCGCGAGAAGCTGCAGGAGCGGCTGGCGAAGCTCGCCGGCGGCGTGGCCGTGATCAAGGTGGGCGCCCCGACGGAAGTCGAGATGAAGGAGAAGAAGGCGCGCGTGGAAGACGCCCTGCACTCCACCCGCGCCGCGGTCGAGGAAGGCATCGTGCCCGGTGGCGGAGTCGCCCTGGTGCGAGCGCTCGAGAAGCTCGACGACCTCGGCGGCGACAACGAAGACCAGAACGTCGGCATCGCCATCGCCAAGCGCGCCATGGCCTCCCCGCTGCGCCAGATCGCGCAGAACGCGGGCGCCGAGGGCGCGGTGGTCCTCGACAAGGTCCGCGGCCTCCCCGAGAACCACGGGTTCAACGGGGCGACCGGCGAGTACGGCGACATGATCGAGATGGGGATTCCCGACCCGGCGAAGGTCGCCCGTACCGCCCTGCAGGCGGCGGCGTCCGTGGCGGGTCTCATGATCACCACCGAGGCCATGGTCGCGGAAGCGCCGGACGACAACCCGCCCGCGCCTCCGGGCGGCGGCGGCATGCCCGACATGGGCGGCATGATGTAGCAGCCGCGCAAGCACGAAAGAACCCCGCCCCGCGCGGGGTTTTTTCTGCCTGTTCCGGGCAGTATGATCGAGCGGGCCAAGGGATAGCAGGGGTGCCAGACAATGGAAGAAGTCATCAACTATCTGATCCGCTGGGCTCACTACTTCGTGGGGATCACCTGGATCGGGATGCTCTACTACTTCAACTTCGTCCAGACGGAGTACTTCAAGGAAGCCGAGACCGGCGCCCGCGTGGACGCGTTCGTGAAGCTCGCCCCCCGCGCCCTCTGGTGGTTCCGCTGGGGCGCCGCCATGACGTTCCTCACCGGGCTCTATCTCCTCTATGTCCTGCACATGAGCCTGTCGATAGACATCGTCCTGTCGGCCACCATGGCGACGCTGATGTTCCTGAACGTCTGGCTCATCATCTGGCCCAACCAGAAGATCGTCATCGCGTCGAACGAGCAGGTCCAGGCCGGCGGCGAGGCCACTCCGGAAGCCGCCGCGGCGGCGCCGAAGGCCGCTCTGGCCTCGCGCACGAACACGCTGTTCTCGCTGCCGATGCTGTTCCTGATGGGCGCGAGCAACCACTTCGCCCACGGAGGTTTCAGCGACAGCATGAACGCGCTGATCGTCGGCCTCGTGATCATCGCCGCCATCGAACTGAACGCCATCTTCGGCAAGCAGGGGCCCATCACGACCGTGCGCGGCGTCATCGTCAGCAGCTTCGTCCTGACCGCGGTCTTCTGGGCCGTCGTCGAATGGCTGTAGCGCCCCATGGCCGGCCCGCCACCTCGCTGACGCTCGGCGACGGCTCCGCCCGCGGCCCAGCCACGCCGTCCTCGCATGGAACACCCACCGTCGGTCGCTACGCTCCCAACGTCGGACGTTCCATGCGAGGGGCGACGCTCGTCGTCGCCCGCGCCGAGTCGGCGCAAGCGCCGCGAAAGGCGCGCCCCGTAAGACGCGCCCTTCGCCCGAGGGAACCGTGAGCGAGTCCCCCATCGCCGTCCAACCCGACGACGCCCCGCGGCGGTCCCAGCGCCGCCGCGGGCGCGACGGGGGCGGGGGTCGCGGCGGAGGCGGGGGCGGCTCTGGCGTCGCGGTCAGCGGCGTCCTCGCCTTCGCCATCGCGGGGTTCGCCGCGGCGGGCTGGTTCATCCTGCACCAGCAGGACCAGCTCCGGGACAACGACCGGTCGCTCGCGCAGGCCGGCGAGCGACTCAGGCTCCTCGAAGAACGGCTGCAGATGACCGACGAGGTCATGTCGAAGGCGGGCGAGGACACCACCGAGCAGCTGTCTTTCTGGGAGTCCGAGGTCCGCAAGCTCTGGGACGTCGCGAACAAGCGCAACCGGAAGTGGATCCAGGACAACCAGGCGACGCTCAAGCGGCAGACCTCGAGCATCGCCGGCGTGCAGTCCACCCTCGCCGAACTGAAGAGCCAGGTCGGCCGCGTCGAGACCGCCTTCGACCAGCAGCGGGAGATGATGGACAAGCTGGCGACCATCGAGACGCAGGTCCGCCAGATGGTGAATCAGCAGCGCGACCTGGTGGACCGGGTCAATACCTCGCGCCAGGTGACGGCCAGCCTGAAGGCGACCCTCGAACCGCAGGTGCGAGAACACGAGGAGGCGATCGCCGCCAACGACGCCCACCGGCGCCAGCTCAACGCCAGCATCACGCGCCTCGGCGACCGGCTCGCCGCCATCGAGCAGCGCGTGGGTCTGGCCGTCCAGTAGGGCCCCGAGAAGACCCCGAAACGCTCAGCCTGTCCCGTCCCGTCCCGCGCGCAGGCCCTCGAGGCTCCGGTCCTTGGCGCTCCACAGGTCGTCGATCCAGTCGCGCAGCGTTTCGCGGCCCTCCGGCTCCGCGACGCCGGCGACGGCCTCGGGCACGCCCAGACCCGCCACGGTGACGTCTACCCGCCGGCACCGGCCGCAGAGGAAGTCCCAGAAGGACGGCGCTCCGTCCGGGTAGTCGATCGTCACGTCCACCATGCCGCGGAGCCGGGCGTCGAGCGCCTCCGCGACGTACGCGAATCCCGAGCTCTTGGGCTTCAGCAACCAGGTGTGCGGCGACTGCTGCGCCGCGTGCTTGGCCGCCGTGAAGCGCGTCCCCTCGAGGAAGCTCAGCACGGACGTGGGCCGCTCCAGAAACCGCTCGCACGCCCGCAGCGTCGCGTTGCGGTCGTGCTCGCGCAACTCCGGGTGCGCCTCGAGGACCTCGCGGCCGTAGCGGCGGACGTAAGGGAAGCCCAACAGCCACATGGCCACCCCCACCATGGGCGCCCAGATGAGTTCGCGCTTGGTGAAGAACTTCAGCGGCGGTACGCGGCCCAGGAAGATGTCCTGCAGGACGAGGATGTCGGCCCACGACTGATGGTTGCTGACGATGAGATACCATCCGTCCCGCCGGAAGCCGGCATCGCCCTGGAACCGGACATCCAGGTTCGTCAGCCGGAGCGACCACAGGAGTGCCCGGTTGCTCGCGACCCAGCCGTCGATGATCCGATCCATGGCGCCGCCGATGCCGCGGCGCACCGCGCCCACCGGCACGGCGATCCGCACAAGTCCCATCACGTACAGCGGAATGCACCAGAGCACCGTGTGCACCGAGATGAACGCGATGGAGACGATTCCGCGCAGCGTATCCATGCCGAGGTCTTTAACACAGGCATGCCCGCGCCGCCAACGGCAGGCCCGGGACGCGCGCAACCCGTTCGGGACGTCCCGGTGAGCGTCCCCCGCCGCGCGCTGCCGATCCTGGCGGCATTCCTGGCGTGCGTCCCGGTCACCGGGTGCGCCACGCTGTCCTGGTACGGCGAGGCCGCCATCGGCCAGATGCGCATCCTCGCCGCGCGCCGGCCGGTCGCCGAGGTGCTCGCGGACCCCGCGACCTCGGCGGCGACCGCCGCGAGCCTGGCGCGGGTCGACGCGATCCTCGAGTTCGCCGCCCGGGACCTCGGCCTCGATGTGGGCGACCGCTACCGGACCTACGTACACCTGGACCGGGACGCCGTGGTCTGGAACGTCTTCGCCGCGCCCGAGTTCTCCCTGACGCCGCACCGGTGGTGCTACCCCGTCGTGGGTTGCGCCGTCTACCGGGGCTTCTTCGACCCGGACCGCGCACGGCGAGAGGCGGCGGCCCTTGCCGCCCGCGGTTTCGACGTCCACGTCGGTCGCGTGGCCGCGTACTCCACCCTGGGCTGGTTCGACGATCCGCTGCTGTCGACGTTCATCGGCTATCCCGACGAACGCCTGGCGGAACTGCTCTTCCACGAACTCGCGCACGGCAAGCTGTTCGTGCCCGGCGACTCCGCGTTCAACGAGGCCTTCGCCACCTTCGTCGGCCGGGAAGGCGCCGCGGCGTGGCTGCTCGCCACGCGGCGGGACCCGGAACCGTTCCTCGCCACGGAACACGCGCGCCTCCGGCGCGCCGACTTCTTCCGGGCGTGGCGCGGGCGGCTGCGCGCGCTTTACGCGGAGGACCTGCCAGACGATCAGCGCCGGCTTATGAAAGGAGCCCTGTTCGACGCCATGCGCTCCTGTTACGCAGAGCGCCGCCGGAGGCTCGGTCCCGGGTTCGGAGGCACCCTGCCGGCGTCCTTCAACAACGCCCGCCTTGCCGCGACGAGTACCTACGAGGACCGCACGCCGTCCTTCGCGGCGCTCTTCGCGCGCGCCGGCGGCAACTGGGGAGCCTTCTACCGGGCGGCGCGCAAACTCGGCGACCGCGAACCCGGGGCGCGCGACGAGACCCTGCGCGACCTCGCCCGCGCACACACCGCGCCCCATCGGCCGGAGGAGCGGGATGCGCTCCTGTGCCGCCGCCCACGCGTGGCCGCCGGTTGATCCGGCGACGCCCGCCCGCATAGCATCCCTCCGATGGAACAGACGCCAGGGGAGCGTAGCGACCGTCGGCAGTGGTTCCATGGGCGCTCGGTCGGGCTCTGGCTGGGTCTCGCCGCCTTCGCCCTTCTCCTGATCTTCCCCGCCGCTCCGGACAACCCTCCCGCCAGCCGCCTGGCCGCCGTGGCCGCCCTGATGGCGATCTGGTGGATGAGCGAGGCGATCCCGCTCTTCGCGACGGCCCTGGCGCCCCTGGTCCTGTTCCCGCTGCTCGGGATCATGCCCGGCCGGGACACGGCGCCGATCTACCTCAACAGCACCATCGTGCTGTTCATCGGCGGGTTCATGATCGCCCTGACCATGCAGAAGTGGAACCTGCACCGCCGGATCGCGCTCGACATCATCCACCGCGTCGGCGGTGGTCCGGCGCGCCTCGTGCTCGGGTTCATGATCGCGGCGGCTTTCCTGTCGATGTGGGTGTCGAACACGGCCACCGCGGTCATGATGGTGCCGATCGGCCTCGCCATCGTGCTGCAGGTCGAGAGCCGCGCGGGGGACGCGGCGCACCCGCTGTCCGTGGGCCTCATGCTGGGCATCGCCTACGGCTGCTCGGTCGGCGGGATGACGACCCTCGTCGGCACCCCGCCCAACCTCTCGTTCGTGCGGATCCACGAGATCCTCTTCCCGGACGCCCCCACGATCGCGTTCGGACAGTGGATGGTGGTCGCCTTCCCGGTCGGGGTCATCATGCTGCTCGCCGCGTGGCTGTTGATCACCCGGGTGATGTACCGGGCTCCCCCGAGTCTGCGCATCGACCCGGCGACGGTGGCGGACGAACGGGCGCGGCTCGGTCCGGTCTCCTTCGAGGAACGCGCGGTGCTCACCGTGTTCGCGGTCACCGCCCTGCTCTGGGTGTTTCGCGTCGACCTCGACCTGGGCGGCTTCACGGTGCCCGGCTGGTCGGACGTGCTGCCCTGGCCCGGACTCGTCGACGACGGTACGGTGGCCATTGCGATGGCCTCACTCATGTTCTTCATCCCGGCGAGAAACCGCGAAGGCGGCACGCGGATCATGGGCCCCGAGATCATCCCGCGGCTGCCGTGGAACATCGTCCTGCTCATCGGCGGCGGCTTCGCGCTGGCGTCGGCGTTCCAGCAGACGGGGCTGGCGCAGCTCATCGGCGCCCGGTTCGATGCGGCCGCCGCGCTGCCGACGTTCGCGCTGATCCTCCTCGTCTGCCTCGCCATCACCTTCCTGACCGAACTGACCAGCAACACGGCGACGACGGAGATGATCCTGCCGATCCTGGCGGCCGTCGCGGTCGCCACCGGCACCCACCCGCTCATCCTCATGATCCCCGCCACCATGTCCGCGAGCTGCGCGTTCATGATGCCGGTGGCGACGCCGCCCAACTCCATCGTCTTCGGCAGCAACCGCATCTCCATTCCCGAGATGGCGCGCGCGGGCATCGTGCTCAACCTGTTCGGGGCCCTCGTCATCGCGAGCGTCGTCTACACCCTCGGCCTCGTCGTGTTCGACATCGATCCCTCCGCGGTGCCGGCCTGGGCGACGTCTCTCGCCGGGGAAAGCGGTCACTGAACGATGCCGAGCGGCCCCGAGAGCTTCTACTGGTACGACCTCGAGACCTCGGGGACATCCCCCGCGACCGACCGGATCGTGCAGTTCGCCGGGCAGCGCACGGACGCCGACCTCAACCCGATGGGCGCGCCGTTCGCGACCTACGTCAAGCTGCCGCCGGACATCGTCCCCTTCCCCGAGTCCTGCCTGGTCACCCGGATCACGCCGCAGCGCACCCTCGCCGAAGGCATGGACGAGTGGGAGGCGATGATGGAGCTGCAGCGCATCTTCTCCGCCGGCCAGACCTGCGTCGCGGGGTACAACAACCTGCGTTTCGACGACGAGTTCCTGCGCCACGCGCTCTACCGCAACCTGTTCGATCCATACGCCCGGGAGTGGCGCGACGGCAACTCGCGATGGGACCTGATCGACGTCGCCCGCGCGACGGGCGCCTTGCGGCCGGAAGGCCTCGAGTGGCCGAGTTCCGACGGCGTCCCCACCTTCGGCCTCCAGGCCCTCGCGCAGGCCAACGGACTGGAGCACGGCACGCCGCACGACGCCATGTCCGACGTGCGCGCCACGATCGCGCTGGCCCGGCTGCTGCGCGACCGGCAACCGAGGCTCTTCGCGTACGGACTGACGCTGCGCTCGAAGCACGCCGCGCGCCGGCTGCTGGTCCCCTTCGGGAAGGAACTGTGCGTGCACGTTTCCCGCCGCATCGCCAACGCGCGCTACTGCACGGCGCCGGTGGTCTCGGTGGCGCAGCACCCCACGATGGACAACGGCATCATCGTCGCGGACCTCGGATGCGACGTCGCGCCGCTCGTCGAACGCTCCGCCGAGCAACTGCGGGAAACGCTGTTCGCCGAGGACGTCGAGGAGCGCCCGCCGCTCAAGCAGGTGCGGCTCAACCGTTGCCCCTTCGTGGCGCCGATCAACGTCCTGCGGCCGGAGGATGCCAGGCGCCTCGGTATCGACGCGGCCCTCGTCGAGGACCGCCGCGCCACGCTCCGCGCCACGCCCGGACTCCACGAGAAGATCGCCCGCGTCTACCTCCGTGACGACGGCGACCCCGCGACGGACGCGGCGGCCGACGTCGAGGAGCGCCTTTACGACGGGTTCACGCCCGACCCCGACCGGAACGCCTGCGAGCGGCTGCAACGGGAGCTGCGCACCCATGCGCCCTGGCCGGAACCGCGCTTCACCGATGCGCGCCTCACCGAACTCGCGGGGCGCCTGAAAGCCCGTATCAGGCCTTCGGACCTCGGTCCCGCCGAACGCGCGGACTGGCACCGTTTCGTCGCGGCGCGCCTGACCACGGAGCACCCTCGACGGTTGACCGTGGCCGCCTACCGGCAGGAAGTCGCCGACCGGCTCGAGGCCGTCACCGACGCCGCCGAGCGCGAGGTACTCCAGGCCCTCGAGGCCTACGGAGCGGAACTCGAAGCGAGAACGCTGCCATGAGCGCGGGCGTGCGCTTCTCCTCGGTCGGCAAGCGTTTCGGCGAGCACTGGGTGTTCCGCGAGCTGTCGCTGTCCCTCCCCGGCGGCGGCACCACGGCCATAGTGGGAGAGAGCGGTTGCGGCAAGACCACCCTCCTGCAACTCGTGAACGGCGTGCTGCGTCCGACGGCGGGGCGGGTCGAGGTGTTCGGCGAAGCCGTCCCCCGGGAGGGCATCGAAGCCTTCCGGCGGCGGATCGGGTACGCGGTGCAGGGTGCGGGCCTCTTTCCCCACATGACGGTACGCGAGAACGTGACGCTGCTCGCCCGCCTGGAACGCTGGGCGGGCGACGCCATCGAGGCCCGCTTCGACGAACTCCTCGACGAGATGGGACTCGAGGTCGGCCTGGCCGGCCAGTACCCGGTGCAGCTCTCCGGCGGCCAGCAGCAACGCGTCGGACTCTGCCGGGCGCTCATGCTGCGTCCGGACATGCTGCTGCTCGACGAGCCGTTCTCCGCGGTGGACCCGATCACCCGGGAGAGCCTCTACGACCAGTTCCTCCATGCGCGCGAACACGAGGGCGTCGACACGCTGCTCGTCACCCACGACATGGGCGAGGCGGTACGGCTCGCCGGGCATCTCGTCATCCTGGGGCCCGGCGGCGTACATCAGTCCGGCGCAACGGAGGAGGTGCTCGCGCAACCCGCGAACGACTACGTCGCCCGCCTTCTCGCCACGCGCGCCGGCCCGGCGTGAACCCCTTCCGCGCCGCCACGCTCTGCGTCTCCCTCGCCCTCGCCGCCGGGGGCGAACCGCTGGTGGTCGCCAGCAAGGACTTCAACGAGTCCTACATCCTGGGCGAGATCATGGCGCAGCTCCTCGAGTCGGACGGCTTCGAGGTGGAGCGGCGCTTCGGGCTTGGCGGCACGCTGATCTGCTACGACGCCCTGCGCACCGGCGAAATCGACCTCTACGCCGAGTACACCGGCACGCTCGCCACGGCGATCCTGAAACGCCCCGACCGCTCCGGCATCGACGCGCTCAACGACGTGCTGGCCGACGAGGGCCTGGCGCTCCTGCCCCCCTTCGGCTTCAACAACACCTACGCCCTCGCCGTGCCCCGCGCGCTGGCCCGGTCACGGGGCCTTGAGACCATCTCCGGGCTCGTCGACCATCCGGACCTCCGCATCGCCGTCTCCCACGAGTTCCTCGAACGCGAGGACGGCTGGCCCGGGCTGTCCCGGGTGTACGGCTTCGACCGCCCCATCGACGGGATCGAGCACGGGCTCGCCTACCAGGCGTTGGAAGAGGGCACGATCGACCTCACCGACGCCTACTCGACCGACGGCGAACTGGTGCGCTATGACCTCGTCGTGCTCCGGGACGACCGGGACTTCTTCCCGCGCTACCTCGCCGCGCCCCTCGTCCGGAACGATCTCCCGCAACGGGCGAAGGACCGTCTGCGAATCGTGGCCGACACCCTGGACGACCCCGCGATGCAGGCGCTCAACGCGTCGGTGCTGTTCGAGGACGCGGACTTCGCCGAAGCCGCGGCCGGCTACCTGGACGGCATCGGCATCGAGAGCGACGGGGCGGTCTCGGGACCCTGGCGGCAGCTCGGGCGCAACACGCTGCGCCACCTCGAACTCACCGTCATGGCGCTCGTCCCCGCGACCCTCGTCGGCATCGGCCTCGGGCTCCTCGTTTTCCGCATCGCCTGGCTGGCCCGCTCGGTCGTGTACGCGGCGGGGCTCCTGCAGACGATACCGTCGATCGCGCTCCTCGCCTTCATGATTCCCCTGTTCGGGATCGGCGTGACCCCGGCCATCGTCGCGCTCTTCCTGTACTCGCTGCTGCCCATCGTGCGCAATACCGTGACGGCGCTCTCGACCATCGACCCGGTGCTGCAGCGGGTGTCGCTCGCGATGGGACTGACGCGCACGCAGCGCCTGCGGCACGTGTTCGTGCCGCTCGCCGTGCCGAGCATCCTCGCCGGCATCCGCACCGCGGCCGTCATCAGCATCGGGACCGCCACCCTCGCCGCGTTCATCGGCGCCGGGGGGCTGGGCGACCCGATCGTCACGGGCCTCGCCCTGAACGACCACGGGCTGATCCTGCAGGGCGCGTTGCCAGCGGCCCTGCTCGCGATATTCACGGAGTTCGCGCTCGAAGGCGTCGAACGGATGCTGTCGCCGCGCCACCTGCGCGCGGCGACGGCCTGACCGACGTTCAGCGCCGAGCCGGGTAGCGCCGCGTCTCGCCCACCGCGAAGGCCGCGAACTCCGACTCCGGGATACCGGCCTCCGCGCGCGCCGCCGCCAGCGCGTGCATCGGTGTCAGCAGTCCTTCCGCCGACAGGAAGAACGCGCCCCAGTGAATGGCCAGGGACGCCGTCGCCCCGATGTCCTGGTGAATCCGGACCGCCTCCTCCGGATTCACGTGCGCGGGGCGCATGAAGAAACGCGGCTCGTACGCACCGATCGGGACGATGCCCAGGTCGATCTTCCCAAGGCGGTCGCCGATCTCCCGGAACTGCCGGTCGTTGTAGCCGGTGTCGCCCGCGAACCAGACCTGGAAGTCGTCCCACGCCAGGCTCCACGAAGCCCAGAGCGTCTCGTTGCGGTCGGTCAGGCTCCGGCCGGAGAAGTGCTGCGAGGGGGTAGCCGTCAGCCTGAGCGAACGCGCGCCGGAGACGTGGTACCGCCGGTCCCACCAGTCCATCTCGAAGACGCGCCCGGAGTCGATGCCGCGCCGTTCGAACCACCTGCGCAGCCCGAGCGGTACGTAGTACACGGGTCCGTCGCCGAGCGCCTTGACGGTCGCCGCGTCGAGGTGGTCATAGTGGTTGTGCGAGATGACCACCACGTCCACGGGCGGCAGCTCCCCGACGGTCAGCGCCGGCCGGGTGACGCGTCTCGGACCCGCGAAAGAGACAGGTGACGCGCGGTCGCTGAACATCGGGTCCGTCAGCACGTTGATGCCCTGGTGCTGAATCAGCACCGTCGCGTGGCCGACCCAGGTGACGGTGGCGTTCGCGCTCGCGCCCGACGCCAGGGCGGGGGTCGCCCGGGGTACGCGGTCGCGGGCCGGGTCATACGTCGGCCACATGTCCGAGAAGAACCGCATCCGCACCACCCGGAGAAAGTTCCCCGCGCCACCGCTGACGGAGTCGGAGTAGGGGTTGCGGAAACCCCGGTCCGCGTGGTGCGCCGGGACCTCGGCCGGCAGGGCGGCGCTGCCCCACGCCAGGGCCACGATCGCGAGCGGCGCGAGCCGGCCCGTCACGCGCCCTCCTCCGCCAGCAGGAGCACTCCGGCCTTCAGGGCGGCGAGGAGCCGGTCGAGGTCTTCGCGGGATGCCGCGCCATACTTGAAGCCCATGACGGACGCCACGGTGAAGTGCGCCGCGTCCGCCACCGTCAGGCCGCGGCGGGCCATCGCCGACGCGTGGCCCTCCAGGATCCCCCGCACGAGCGTTTCGTGCCGGCGGTGCGATTCGGCGATGGCGCCGCGACCCGCCTCGTTGTGTCCGCCGAGCAGGTCCTCGGCATCGCCGGCGTTCTCCAGCAGCTCGAACGAACGCACCACCGTACCCTCGAAATACGCGTCCAGGCGCTCCGAAAGCGAACCGCAGCGCGTCAGCGCCTCCCGCACGCCGTCGAGGTTGCGTTCGGTGACGTGCAGGATGGAGCGCACGATCAGCTCGTCCCTGGTCCCGAAAAGATCGTAGAGGGTCTGCCGGGATACCCCTGCCTCGGCGGCGACATCGGCCATCGAGGTCTTGCGCGCCCCAAAGCGCACGAACGTCCGGATGGCCGCTTCGACTAGCTGGTCCCTGCGGTCGGTCACGCCGTCGTCGGCAGCAGTTTCGATGGGCATCGATTCTATCGGGCGGAACCGCTTGACACGAACTGGAAGGCTACCCGAAACTTACAACTTTACAAACATTGATTGTTTGTATATCCGCCGAGGAGGAAGCGCGTGTCGGATCGCAGGACGGTACTCATCACGGGCTGCTCGACCGGAATCGGCCGGGCGACCGCACGAACGTTCCAGCGTCGCGGCTGGAGCGTGATCGCCTCGATGCGCCGGCCGGAGCGGGAGCGCGAACTGAAGGCGCTCGACCAGGTCCTGGTGACCCGGCTCGACGTCACGGACCCCGAGAGCATCGTCGAGGCGATACGGGCCGGTCACGACCGTTTCGGGCGCCTCGACTGCCTGGTGAACAACGCGGGTTTCGGCGGCCACGCCCTGCTCGAACAGTCGACGGACGAGATGATCCGCGGCATGTACGAGACCAACGTGTTCGGCGCGATCAACGCGACGCGCGAGGTACTGCCGATCCTGCGCCGGCAGAACGGTGGGAGCGTGATCAACGTGACCTCCATGGGCGGCCTGATGGGACTGCCCCTCGATTCCGTCTACTGCTCGACCAAGTTCGCGATGGAGGGGTTTACCGAGGCGCTGGCCCTGGAATGCCGACCGCTTGGCATCCGGGTCTGTACGGTCGCCCCCGGTGCGTACCTGACGACCGCGTTCCAGGCGAACACCGTGGACGCGTTGGATTCCGGCGCGCCGGAACTGGCCGCGTACGCCCGCCGGCTGCGCGCCCACGTGCAGCGCGCGGTCTCGAGCGGCGGCGGGACCACTGCGGATCCGGCCGAGGTGGCCGACGTCATCTACCGGTGCGCCACCTCGGACATGCCGGTGCGCAACCCCGTGGGCCGGGATGCGGAGATGTTGATGGGCTTGATGGGCAAGGGTTCGAGGCAGGCGTTCGTCGATCAGGTCGCCGCGATGCTGCTGCCGCCGGCGGAGGTGGAGTGATGTCGAAATGGTTGATCGGGGCGGTCGCGCTCCTCGTCGCAGTCGGCGTACTGGCGTTGACGGGCGCCAAGTCCGTGCATGCCGAGCGTGTCATTCCGCATCCGCCCGAGGCGATCTGGGCCGTGCTCATGGACGCGGACGGATACGGAGACTGGAATACGGTACTCGTACATGCCGAGGGGGCGTTCGAGGAAGGGCGCACCATGCGCTACCGGATGCGAACGGGGGACGGCGGCACGACGCCCGTGGAGTCCTTGGTGACGAAGCTCGTGGGCGGGCGGCAAATCCAACAGTTCGGCGGGACGCGCGGCGTCCTCACGTTCGAGCACACCTGGCGCCTCGAGCCGGCGCCCGGCGGCACGCGGGTGATCCAGCACGAAGAGTACCGGGGCATCGGCGTGTGGTTCTGGGACCCCGCCTTGGTGGAAGAAGCCTACTGGGACGGGCTGGCGGCCCTCGAGGAACGCCTGCGGGGCTAGGCTCGTCCCGGCGCTATCGCGCTATTCGCCCCAGCGGCTGCGCCATGTGCAGCAGCACGCCGGCCGGGTCCCAGATGTAGGTGACGAGGGCCCCGTAGTCCTCTTCCTTCGGAGGGTTCACCCGGGGCGGACCGCCGAAGGAGCCCTCCTCGATCACCGCCTTCGCATGCTCGTACCATGCCTGCGCGTCCTCGACGGTGACGTGCAGCATCGAGTTCTCGCACCACTCCCTGTTGTAGTAGCGCTGCAGGAAGAGTGGACAGCCGCCGAGCTCGAGTTCCGCCAGCCCGTCCCGCTCCCAGTTCAGCTTCCATCCGAGGGCGACGTAGAAATCCCGCGAGTCCTCGAAATCGCGCGTGCCGACGAACGTCCTGATCCCCGAGACGCCGAGATTCGCCATCGTGCCCCCGTGGGAAGCCGTGATCCGGCGGCGGAGTGTACCCTGCCCGCATGCCGATCCCGATCGACCGGTCCCGGACGCGGGCCATGCGCGGCCGCTTCGACGAAGCGCTGACGCTCGTCACGAACGAGTTCGCCGGCCTCGATGGCGACCGCCAGTACCGCAACGCCTTCGCGCGCCTGCTGAAACCGGATCCGCTGGAGCGCGTCGTCATGCTCGGCACGGACCAGCGAGACCATTTCGTCCCGGCGCTGCGGGCGCTGGTACCCACGGTGGTACCGCCCGGCGGCCGGGTGCTGGACCTCGGCGGCGGTGACGGCCGCACGTTCGCCCTGATCGCGGACCGGATACCGCGCGGCACGCAGGTGTCGATCCTCGAGCCCAACGCGGGCTACGTCGACGACTACCTCTCGTACCTGCAGACCCAGCCACACCTCGCCGCGGGGCGCGCGATGGTGACCGGTTTCGACGCGATGGACGCGGCGGCGCCCCCGGACGACAGCACCGTCCACCTCGTCCTGGCCCTGCACATGCTCTACTTCCTGGCGGACCCCGGCGCGGGACTCGTACGCATGGCCCGATTCCTGGCACCCGGCGGCGCGCTGTGCGTGGTCGTGGCGGACGAGACCAACGGCTACACCGGCCGGTCGCTGCGCGCCTTCCTGGATTCGGTCGGCGGACTGGGTCCGGGCGCCGATCCGCTGGCCTCCATCGCCCGGCGGGAAGCTCTGTTCGGCGACACCCTGCCGGGGCTTCTCTCCACCGCCCTGCCCGACCGGCGGTTCGAAGTCGAAACCCACCACCAGCCGAGCCGCCTCTACGGACACACGCTGGCCGACCTCATCGCGCTGTCGACGATCGCGGAACTCGCCGACGTACCGGGCACGGACAAGTTCGCCGCCGCCCGCGACCTCCTGCGGGACACGCCCGAAGCCGTCGACCTGCGCATCGAGGACGACGGCCCGCGCAAGGGCATGTGGAGCGTCTCGCAACCCCAGTTCCTGATGATCCTGCGCCGCGCCGGCTTGTGATTCGCGAGCCGCTCGTCCGACAATCGCCGCCACGAACCGCACGACCGACCGGAGAGGCATTCCCGCTTGGCCACCATCGACTTCTACTGGGACATCGGCAGCACCAACACGTACTTCGCGTTCCACCTCATCCGCCCCATCGCCGAGAAGCACCGCGCGGACATCGTGATGCACCCGTTCAACCTCGGGTTCGTCTTCCGCCATCACAACTACGTGCTCCAGGACGAGCCGGCCGCCAAGCTCCGCAACCGCGGCCGGGACCTCGTGCGCTGGGCGGAGAAACACGGCCTGCCGTTCCGCATTCCGGACCGCTTTCCGATCAAGACCAGCCGACCCCTGCGCGGCGGGCTCGCGGCGCGGGAACTCGGCGCCGAGACGCCGTACCTCGACGCGGTCTTCGCGCGCTACTGGGAGCGGAACGACCCGTCCATCACGGAGGTCGCGGGGATGGAGGCGGTCGCGCGGGACATCGGTCTCGACCCGGCGGCGTTCGTCGCCCTCTGCGACGGCCCGGAAATCCGCCAGGCGCTGATCGACGAGACCCGGGCCGCGCTGGACCGGGGCGTGTTCGGCGCGCCGTCGTTCTACATCGGCGACGAACTGTTCTGGGGCAAGGACCGCATGGAGTTCATCGACGACGAGCTGGCGCGGCTGGGACGGAACTGACCGCGGCCAGCCGCATGGGTCACAATCCAACGAATCGCAACAGGGGAAGGTCGACATGATCGATTTCGAGATACCGGAAGACGCCAGGGCCGTGCGCAACAAGGTCCGCGAGTTCGTGCAGGGGGAATGTCACCCCGCCGAGGAAGTCTGCACCGCGGACAACTTCGACGAGGTGCTCGCCGGACTGCGGGAGAAGGCGCGCGCCCAGGGCCTGTGGTGTCCGTTCGTTCCCGTGGAGGAGGGAGGCATGGGATTGCGGCCGCTCGCCAACGCGCTCGTGCAGATGGAGCTCGGCGAGAGCTTCCTCGGCGCCCTCGCCCTCAACACCCAGGGTCCCGACGACGCCACCATGCTCACGCTGATCGAGCACGGCACGGACGAACAGAAGGAGAAGTACCTGAAGCCGCTGCTGAACGGCGAGAAACGCATCTGCTACTCGATGACGGAGAAGGCGGCCGGCGCGGACGCCACCGGCATGCAGACGTCGGCGGTCCTCGACGGCGACGAATGGGTCCTGAACGGCGAGAAGTGGTTCAGTTCGTCCGCCAGCGTCGCCGACATCGCGCTGGTGATGGCCAAGACCGACCCGGACGCCCCGCGCCATGAACGCTACAGCACGTTCCTGGTCGAGCTGCCGAACCCCGGCTACCAGATTTTGCGGAACATCGAGACGATGCAGCCGCATACGGAGCTGGGGCTGAAGCTCGGGGGCTCCCACTCGGAGATCCGGATCGACAACCTGCGCGTGCCCCGCGACAGCATCCTCGGCGGCCGCGGGCAGGGCTTCAACATGGGCCAGCACCGTCTCGCGTACGGCCGGCTGCGCCACGGGATGCACAACGTGGCCATGGCGCAGCGCGCCCTGGACCTCGCGACGGCGCACGTGGTCAAGCGCGAGACCTTCGGCGAGCGCCTCGCCGACCGCCAGGGCGTGCGCTGGATGCTCGCGGACTGCGCGGCCGAGATCTACAAGGCGCGGCTGATGCTGCTGCACGTCGCCTACAAGGCGGAGAGAGGCATGGACCTGCGGCAGGAGAACGGCATCGCGAAGGTGTTCCTGGCCAACATGGTCCACCAGGTGGTCGACACGGCCCTGCAGCTCCACGGCGCGCTCGGCTACAGCCACGACACGCCGCTCGCCCGCTGGTACACGGGCATCCGCTCGCAGCGGCTGGTCGACGGCCCGGACGAGGTGCACCGCTGGCGGACCGGGGCAAACGTCGTGAGGGCCTTCGAGAAGCACGGCACGACGGCCTCGGCCTGCGGGGGGGAGCTGTTCGACTAGTAGCGGACCTGCTTGTCGACCACGTTGCGGAGCGGCCTCCCGGTCGCGAAGCGCGCGATGTTGTCGCGCAGCAGCTGCCGCCGGCGCTCCCCGATCCGGTCGGAGACCGTCGCCACGTGGGGCGTGATCGTGACGTTCGGCATGGTCCAGAGCGCGTGGTCGGTGGGCAGCGGTTCGGGGTCGGTGACGTCGAGGCCGGCGGCGCGGACCTTGCCGCTGCGGAGTGCCGCGACCAGGGCGTCCGTCTCGACGATCTTCCCGCGCGAGATGTTGATGAGGTAGACGCCCTCCTTCATCAGCCCGAACTCGCGGGCGCCGATCATGCCCTCGGTGGCCGGCGTGTGTGGCACCGCGGAGAAGACGACATCGGCTCGCGGCAGCAGGTCGTCGAGTTCGTCCGGCTTGCCGACGTAGGCCACGTCGCGGTGCATGGGAATGTCCTTCGGGTCGGTCGCGATCACGGTCATGCCGAAGGCCGCGGCCCGCTGCGCGATCTGGGTGCCGATGCCGCCGAGGCCGATGACGAGCGCCGTCTTGCCCTCGAGCTCGATCATCGGCAGCTCCCGGGTGTTGTCCCAGCCCTCGGGCATCCGGGCGTTGAAGGCCTTGAGGTTGCGCGTGAAGTTGAGCAGCAGGCCAAGGGCGTGGTCGGCGATCTCCGGGCCCTGGATGATCTTCGCGTTGGTGAGCACGATGTCGCTGTCGCGCAGCTCGGGGATCCTGAGGAAGCCTTCGACGCCTGCCGAGCCGCTCTGGATCCAGCGCAGTTTGCCGTCGTCGACGAGGTAGTCCTCGATGCCCCGGTAGCTCGCGATCAGGCCCTCGCACTCGCGGGGGTCGACGTCGTCGCCGGAAAGGAAGCGCAGGCCGGAGTGCTCTTCGAGCAGGTCCGCGAGGCCCGCGGCGGCCGCCGGCGGCATGCAGATCGCCTGGGCCGCGGCCCGCGCCGGGATCAGGAGGATGACGAGGACGCCGAGCAGAAGGGGTCCGCGAAGCAGTGCACGAAGATCGAACATCGTCGGTGTCTCCTGGCTGGCGTCGTTCCGGACGGAAACCGGGCGAGCGGAACGCCGGATGGTATCACCCGCCGGCAGGCCGACCTCGCGTTGACCGGTCCCGGCCGACCAGCCACCGGGCGGTACGGTCACCGCTCGACGGCGTCCGCCATCCGGTAGCCGATGCCGCGCACGTTGCGGATGAAGTCCGGCCGGGCCGCATCGTCGCCGAGCTTGCGGCGGAGCTTCTTGACGAACGTGCGCACCTGCTCCGGACCGGCGTGGCCGCGGCCGCCCCATACGCGGCGCAGCAGGGACTCGAAAGTGGACACCTGGCCGGCGTCGAGCGAGAGTACCCGAAGCAGTTCGTACTCGGTCGCGGTGAGCCGCACCGGGGAGCCCCCGACGGTCACCCGGCGCAAGCCGTAATCGATCACGAGCCCGTTCAGCACGAACGGTTCCGGCGCGCGCCGCCGGCGCAGGGCGGCGCGAATGCGCGCGGTCAGCTCCGTCGGGGAGAACGGCTTGACGATGTAGTCGGCGGCGCCCACCTCCAGCGCCCGTGCGACGGTCTCGTCGCGCCCGTAGCCGGAGATGAAGATGACCGGCAGCTCGGCCAGCTCCGGAACGCGCTCCATCAACTCGATGCCGTCGGTGTCGGGCAGCATCAGGTCGAGCAGCACGAGGCTCGGCCGCTCGGTGCGAACGAGCCGGCTGGCCTCCTCGGGATCGCCCGTGACCACCGGTACGAAGGACGTTCCGGCGAGCGCGTCGCGGACATAGCGCAGGGTCTGCGGATCGTCGTCCACGACCAGCACCCGCTCCGGCTCCGACTCGCCCACACGCGCGCCCGACGCCGGCGCCGCCTCCGCGCCGGCGTCGGGCGCTTCGGCCAGCGGGAGCGTGAACAGGAGCCGGGAGCCTTGCCCAACGCCCGGGCTGGTCGCCCGGATCCGTCCGCCGTGCGCCTCCACCAGCCCCTTGCAGATCGCAAGCCCGAGCCCGCTCCCCGCGAGCGGGCCGCTGCCGGCGGAGCGCGTGTACTTGCGGAACAGGTGCGGCAACTCCTCCGCCGCCATGCCCCGACCCTGGTCGGAGACCGAGATCGACGCGTACACCCCGTCGCGCTCGGCCGCGATGCGGATCGGACGGGACTCGGGGGAGTGCTGTGCCGCGTTGTGAATCAGGTTGTTCAGCACCTGCACGACGCGGCGCCGGTCCGCCATGACCCGGGGCAGGTCCGGCGGCAGGTTGACCACTACGGGGTGCGCGCCGCCACCGCCGAGGAAGGTCGTACGGGCCTCTTCCAACACGGCGCGGATCTCGACGGGCTCCGGGGACACCGAAAGCGTCCCGGCTTCGATTCGCCCCACGTCGAGCAGGTCGCCGATCAGGCTGCGCATATGGTCGGCCTGGCCGTCGATGATGCGGAAGAACTCACGCATCTCCGCGGGTTCGAGCGCGGTCTCGGCGGCCAGTACGGTGGCGGCCGAGCCCTTGATGGAGGTCAGCGGCGCGCGCAGTTCGTGGCTGACCATCCCCAGGAACTCCGCCCGCAGCCGGTCGAGCTCCTCGAGCGCCGCCAGGTCCTGCATGGTCACCACCATCGACTCGACGGCGCCCCCGGCGGCGCGGATCGGAGTGGCGTTGATGAGGGTGGCGACGCGACGGCTACCGGGCACGGACAGCTCGATCTCCTCCGCGCGTACGGTCTCGCCCCTGTCGAGGACGCTGGTCGCCGGCAACTCGGCCAGCGAGAACTCGGACCCGTCCGCGCGCCGGCAGGTCAACACCTCGAGCAGATCCTCAACGGCCTGGCCGGGGCGGCGCAGTCCTTCGACGATGCGCCGGGCTTCCCGGTTGAGCGACACCGGTCGGCCGGTGTCGACGTCGAACACGACCACGCCGACCGGCGAGGTTTCCACCAGGGCCTCGAGATGGTTGCGGGTGCGGCGCTCGTCGCGGTGCGCACGCGCGTTGGCGATCGCCGTCGCCGCCTGACCGGCGAACAGTTCGATGACCTCCCCGTCGGCGGCCGTGAACTCGAGGCCGCCGGCCTTGTCGCCGAGAAAGAAACTCCCGACCTGGCGGTCCCGGTGGCGCATGGTCATGGCACGCAGGGTCTTCGAGACGCTCATTGCCGGCACGAGTCCCGACTCACGCAGATACGCCGGGAAATCGTCCAGGCGGAACACGCCCGTCAACTCCCGCAGGTGCTCGTAGAGCGCCGGCCCGTGGGGCCAGGCGGCGATGCGGCGACGCTGCGCCGCGGTAAAGCCGGAGGTGACGAAGTCCTGGGGCCGGCCCTCGTCATCGACCGGAACGATGATGCCGTACCTGGTCCCCGTCAGCGAACGCGCGCTATCGACGACCTCCTGAAGGACGGTGTCCAGGTCCAGGCTGGCGTTGACGCGCAGCACGGCCGCGTTCAGCTTGGCGATGCGCTCGCGCAGCGCCTCGTTTTCGCGTCTCAGTTCGTCCGGAGTAGTCAACCGGGCGTCACCGGCGGGGTTCTGTACCCAGAAATACACGGAGCGGCCACGAAACCGGTCTCGTTGTGCATTCAATGTGCACGGAGATTGTGGAATAAGTCACCAATCCGAGCAACCCAAGGTGGAACGTGAGCAGACATCCACTCGCCGTACACGAAAAGGACACCCGCCCGGAGCCATGAGTCCCAACGTCGCCCCGCCCGAAACGGGGTCGCGGATCCCCAACTTCTTCAAGCTGAGCGTCAGTGCGCGGATCGAAGCCCTGCGCCAGCGCACGGCACTCACCGAGGAAGACCTCCTGGCGCTCGAGAGCGGCTCGCACACGCTGAAGCGCCACACGGCCGACAAGATGATCGAGAACGTGGTCGGCGTCCTCGGCCTGCCGCTCGGGGTCGGGCTGAACTTCCTGGTCGACGGCCGGGACGTCATCGTACCGCTCTCCGTGGAGGAGCCGTCCATCGTCGCCGGGCTCTCCGGCGCCGCGCGGACGGCGAGGCTTTCCGACGGGTTTCATACCGAGGTCACGGCGCCGGTCCTCATCGGCCAGGTCCAGGTCGTCGACATCGCCGACGTCGAACGGGCGCGGCAGGCGCTGCTCGACCGGAGGGATGAACTCCTCGAGCTCGCCAACAGCCTGCAACCCAGGATGGTCGCCCGCGGCGGGGGCGCGCGGGACATCGAAGTGTTCCACCACCGCGCGCCCGAGGGGGGCGTCCAGGGCGCTCCGGAACGGCACATGCTGGTGCTGCACCTGCTGGTCGACACGCGCGACGCCATGGGCGCCAACGTCGTCAACGGCATGTGCGAGGGTGTGGCGGGCCTGGTGGAAACCATCACCGGGGGCAAGGTGTTCCTGCGCATCCTGTCCAATCTCGCCGATCGCGCCCTCGTGCGCGCGCGCGTGGCCATCCCCGTCGAGAAGCTGACGATGAAAGGGTTCCGGGGCGAAGAGGTCCGCGACGGCATCGTGCTGGCGAGCGATCTCGCCCAGGTGGACCCCTACCGGGCCACGACGCACAACAAGGGCATCATGAACGGCGTCGACGCCGTCGCCATCGCCACCGGCAACGACTTCCGGGCGATCGAGGCCGCGGCGCACGCCTACGCCGCGCGGGACGGACGCTACCGCGCGCTCACCCGGTGGTTCACCAACGACAGCGGTGACCTCGCGGGCGAGTTGGAGATGCCCATGAAGGTCGGCACGGTGGGCGGATCCCTGGAGTCGAATCCCACGGTTCGCCTGAGCCACCGCCTGCTCGGCAATCCCGACGCGGCGAAGCTGGCCGGCGTGATGGGCGCGGTGGGACTGGCCCAGAACTACGCCGCGCTGCGATCGCTGGCCACGGCCGGCATCCAGCAGAACCACATGACCCTGCACGCGCGCGGCGTAGCGTCCGCCGCGGAAGTGCCGGCGGAACTCTTCGACGACGTGGTCGAGGCGCTGGTCGAGAGCGGCGACATCAAGACGTGGAAGGCCCGCGAGATCGCGCGCCGCATGACGTGCAAGGCCCCCGGGGCATCGGTCGAGGAAGCCGCGCCGAGGAGTTCGGCGTGCGGCAAGGTCATCCTCCTGGGCGAGCACGCCGCGGTGTACGGCCGATGGGCGCTGGCGGTGCCGGTTCCCCTGGCCGTGGAAGCACGCGTCGTCGATGCCGACGGGGGCGTCCGCCTCCTGATACCGCGCTGGGGCGTCGAACAGCGGGTCCCGCCGGTCGAGGAACGTCCCGACGGCGCTGCCGGAATGCTCGCCCTCCTGCTCCGCCGGCTCGAGCTCGGCGACCGGCCGATGACCATCGAGGTGTTCCCGACCGTACCCCCAGGCGTAGGCCTCGGCAGCTCCGCGGCACTCGCGGTAAGCGTGATCCGGGCCCTGGACAGCCATTTCGGCCTGGCCCTGGACGACAGCGACGTCAATGACCTGGCATTCGACTGCGAACGGGTCGCCCACGGCACGCCCTCGGGCGTGGACAACACCGTCGCCACCTACGGTGCGCCGATCCTGTTCCGCAAGGGGGATGCCGGGCCCTGCTTCGAGGAAGTGGCGCTGTCGCGCCCCCTCCCCCTGGTAATCGGTCTCACGGGCCGGGCGAGCCTCACGGCCAGGACCGTCGCGGCCGTCGCGAAGGCCCGGCAGTGCAACAGGGCCCGCTACCGGACCCTCTTCGACGAGATCGGCTCCCTTGCCCTGGCGGGCGCGGATGCGGCCCGCGAGGGGTCGCTCATGGAGCTCGGCGGCCTGATGAACCTCTGCCACGGATATCTCAACGCGCTGCAGGTTTCCACGAAGGAACTCGAGGAAATCGTCGAGGTCGCGCGCCGGCATGGCGCGGCCGGCGCCAAGCTGACCGGCGGTGGGGGCGGCGGAGCCGTGGTCGCGCTCTGCCCGGCCGGTACCGCGCCGGTCGTCGCGGGGATCAAGGCCGCCGGGTACGATGCCTTCGCCGTCGAGGTCGGCCCGGCCGGCGAACGCGCGGCGCCCGAACGCCGCGCCAGCGAGGTGAGAGCATGACGTCCAGACCAGCCGCGGGCGAAGACCGTCCCGGGCCGCCCGTTCTCGTGACCGGCGGGTCCGGACACGTGGGCGCGAATCTCGTGCGCCGGCTGCTCGCCGATGGCGTTCGCGTGCGCGTGCTGTTGCTGGGGGACAGCCCCAACGAGGCGTTGGAGGGCCTGGACGTGGAGCGGGCCTACGCGGACATCCGCGACCTCGCCGCCACGCGGCGCGCGGTCGAGGGCTGCCAGGGCATCTATCACTGCGCGGCCCGCGTCTCGACCATCGACGGCGACCGCGCCCATCGCCGGGAGCTGTTCGAGTGCAACGTGATCGGCACCCGCAACGTGCTGCAGGCGGCGCGGGAAGCGGACGCCGGCCGGGTGGTGGTGACCGGCTCCTTCAGCGCCGTCGGATACGACCTGGACGATCCGTCGACGCCGAGCGACGAAACGATGCAGTTCTACCCGATGGCCCGGACCATGCCCTATGAGCGGAGCAAGGTGCTGGTCGAGCACGAGTGCCTGCGTGCCGTGGCGAAGGGTCAGGAGGTCGTGGTGGCGACGTCCTGCGCGGTGGTTGGCGGCGCCGACTTCGTGCCTTCGCGTCTGGGACGGACCCTGTGCGACTTCGCCAACGGGAAGCTGCACGCGTACGTCGACGGCGGCTTCGAGTTCGTGGCGGCGCAGGACCTCGTGCAGGGCCACGTGCTGTGCATGCACAAGGGACGCCCCGGCGAGAAGTACATCTTCGGCAGCGAGTACAAGACCATCTCCGACATCCTCGATCTCTTCGAGGAGGCCACCGGGGTTCCCAGGCCGCACCGGGCGATCCCGAGTTCCGCGATGTACGTGTTCGCGGAAGTGGCCAGCTTCTACCTCAGCCGCTTCCACCCGCGTTTCCCGCAACGCTTCACGCCCGGCGCCATCCGCCTGCTGAAGCTGCGGCGGCGCGCGAACACGGCCAAGGCGCGGCAGGAGCTCGGATATCGGCCGACGGGCATCCGGGCGGCGGTGCACGAGGCTTACGCGTTCCACTACCTGCGCGGCGCGATCGGCAATCCCGATGCGAAGCGCCCGAGCGCGGCGCCGGGGGATACGGACCCGGGTCCCGCGGCCGGCGAGGCGGCCGCCGAGGCGGCGCGCGTAGCGTCCGGAGAAGGCGCCGCATGAACCACGCGCCGCCGAGCTTCACGGATGGCGGGACCCTGCGCCAGCGCGCCCGGGCCGCGGGCCTGGACCCCGACTACTGGTATGCGGTGGAGGAGGTACGCCGGGTCAAGCCGGGCACGGTGGTCGAGGTGGTCTTCTGGGGCCGCTCCATCGCGCTGTTTCGAGGTGACGATGGCACGTTTCGCGCCGTCGAGAACCGCTGCGCGCACCGCCAGATCAAGCTCTCCCTGGGCGAGGTCGAGGGCTGCCGCCTGGTGTGCGCCTACCACGGCTGGCAGTACGACGGGGACGGGCACTGCGTCGAGATCCCGCACGAACGCTATGGCCGGGGTTTCCCCAAGCTCACGCTGCGCACCTATCCGGTGCAGGTCCGCTACGGCCTGGTCTGGCTGTTCCCGGGAGACCCCGACAAGGCCCGGGAACGCCGGATACCGGACATCCCGGAACTCGAGGGTCCGGCGCGCTGGGCCTGCGTACCGCTGACCTTCGACTGGTCCGCCCACCACTCGATGGTGATCGACAACGTGAGCGACTTCTCCCATGCCCACCTGCATCGTCGGTACCGCCCGTTCGACAACGCGCGGCTGACCCGCTGCGATACGGTCGGCGACAACGTGCACGTCGCCTACGAGACGCGCATCGGCGGCGGACGCATCACCGGCCGCTTCGTCGAGCGCGACCGGGTCGACACCGGCCGCATCGAGCTCTGCTACGAGTACCCGTACCAGTGGTCCAACACGGACGACGCGATCAAGCACTGGTTGTTCGTGCTGCCGGTGAACGAGCGCACGACGCGCGTGTTCTTCCTGTTCTACTTCAGGTCGCTGAAGATCCCCGGGTTACCGATTCGCATTCCGAGGGCCGCCATGACGCCGGTCATGCGGCTCTCGAACCGGTGGGCGATCGGCCCGCTCCTCGACCAGGACCGGTTCGCCGTCGAAGCGGAGCAGCGCGGCTACGAACGCCACTGGGATGCGCCGCCCGTCGAACTGAACCCGGCCGTGCGGGCGTTCCAGGAAGTGACCGTGCGGAAATGGGGAGAGTATCTCGAGCGGGAGTCGGAGCACGCCCGTGACCCTGCTTGACGCCATCCCGCCGTCGGCGCTCTCCACCGCCGCCCTGCTCGAAGCCGCGGCCCTGCTGCTGGCGTTCGTCGTGGCCCTGTTCGTCGGCTCGATGGTGGTCCCCGGACGCCGGCTGACGCCGACCGGTCCCGCGGGGGCGCAGCGCACGAAGCTCAACGGACTGGCCCTGTTCGCGATCGTCGTGGCCGCGGCCGCGATCGGACAGGTCGCCGGCTGGTTCTCCCTCGCCACGCTGCATACGCGTTTCGCGGCCCTGTTCGTCGCCGCGAACGTCTTCGCCTTCGGCCTTGCCGGCTGGCTCTACTGGCGCGCCGCCCGTGAGCGCGACGCGCCCGCCGGTTTCTGGCGCGGCTTCTTTCTCGGCCGGGAACTCAGTCCCGCCTGGTTCGGCGTGGACCTCAAGCTCTTCAGCTACCGGCCGTCGCTCATGGGCCTCGCGCTCCTCAACGCCTCGTTCGCGGTCGCGCAGTACGAAACGCATGGTGAGCTGACTCTGGCAATGACGGTCTACCAGGTCTTCGCGTTCCTGTACGTGCTGAACTACTTCCAGTTCGAGTACGGCATGGTCCATACCTGGGACATCGTGAGCGAACGTTTCGGCTGGATGCTGATCTGGGGCGACTACGTCCTGGTGCCCTTCTTCTACTGCATCGCCGGCTGGTGGCTGGTGGACGCCGCCGGACCGCCGCTGTCTCCCTGGGCGGCCGCCGCGATCGTCGCGCTGTTCGTGTTCGGCTTCGTGCTGTTCCGCGGCGCGAACGGGCAGAAGCACCGCTTCCGGCAGGACCCCGACACCAGGATCTGGGGGAGGACCGCCGAATCGCTGGACGGACGCCTGCTGGTCTCCGGGTTCTGGGGGGTCGGGCGGCACCTGAACTACACCGGCGAGATCTGCGTCTACGTGGCCTTCGCGCTGACCACGGGTTTCGCCTCCTTCGTCCCGTACCTCTTGCCGGCATGGCTGACGGTCCTGCTGGTGCACCGGGCCCGGCGCGACGAGCGCCGCTGCCGCGCGAAGTACGGCGCCCTCTGGGAGCGCTACACCGAGCGCGCCCGGTTCTCCATGCTGCCGTACGTCTACTAGCGCCTGCCACCGCCGATGCCGACCCCAGCCCACAGCGTCGAACTCCCGCGCGCGCGACCAGGATCTCCGCGTACGGCGAAACCCGTTCCGGAGCTCTCGGGCGGACGGCCGCTGGTCGGCCATCTCCCCGAGTTCCAGAAGGACCCGGTCGCGATGCTGACCCGCGGCCAGCGGGAGTGCGGCGACCTGTTCCGCTTCCGTCTCGGACCACGTCCGTTCGTGCTGTTCGCCGGACCGGAGGCCCACGACGCTTACTTCCGGGCGCCGGACGAGCAGTTGGACGCGAAGTCCGTCTACCGGTTCACGGTGCCCATCTTCGGCCGCGGCGTGGCCTACGACGTCTCGCCCCAGCTCATGACCGAGCAGTTGGGCTTCCTGTTCCCGGCCCTGCGCGAGTCATCCATGCGCAGGTTCGCGCGCATCATGTTCGAGGAGACGAGCAGCTACGCCGACGCCCTCCCCGACGAGGGCGAACTCGACCTGCCAACCGCGATGAACGAGCTGACCGTCAACATCGCGAGCCGCTGCTTCCTCGGCGAGGAGGTGCGCAGCGAGGTGGACGCCGGCTTCGCCGAGGCGTACCACGACCTCCAGAAGGGCATCAACACGCTTGGGTTCTTCCTGCCGCGGCTGCCCACGCCAGGACACCGCAGCCGCGACCGAGCCCGGCGGACCGTGACGGCGCTGTTCTCCCGGATCATGCGCGAGCGCCGGCGTTCGAGCGCCGAGTCCGAGGACTTCATGCAGACGCTCATGCGGGCGCGCTACAAGGACGGCCGCGCCCTCAGCGACGACGAGATCACCGGAATCCTGCTCGCGGCGCTGTTCGCCGGGCAGCACACGAGCGCCGTGCTCGCGAGCTGGACTGGCCTCGAACTGCAGCGAGACCCGGCGTACCTCGCGCGCGTGAAAGCCGAGATGCGGGACGTCTACGGTGGAGCGGGCGACCTGACGTTCGCGGGTCTCAAGCGACAGGCAACGCTCGAGAACGCCGTGCGCGAGTGCGAGCGCCTGCACCCGCCGCTGATCATCCTGGTGCGCAAGGCGCTCCAGCGGATGGTGTATCGCGACCAGGTCATACCCGCCGGCACCCTGGCGATGGTGTCCCCGGCGGTTTCCCATCGCCTGCCGGACGTGTTCTCCGATCCCGAGCGGTTTCTGCCCGACCGCTTCGCGCCCCCGGCGCACGAGGACAAGCAGCACCAGTACACGTTGATCGGGTTCGGCGGCGGCAAGCACCGATGCATGGGCAAGCACTTCGCGATCCTGCAGATCAAGGCGATCTGGACCGTCCTCCTCGACCGCTTCGACTTCCGCCTGGACGGCGCGTTTCCCGCGCCGAACTACGGAAGCTGGGTGACGGGACCCAAGACACCCTGCCTGCTCCGCTACCGCCGTCGCCCGGAGGCGGGCGTCTTCGGCTGAGGCCGTGGCCGTTTCGCCCGAGTATGACGTCGCCGTCGTCGGAGGCGGCCCGGTAGGCGCCTTCTGCGCCCTCGCGCATGCCCGGGCGGGCGCGCGGGTCGCCCTGCTCGAGGCGAATCCGAAAGCGTCCACGCGACTGGCCGGCGAGTGGCTGCACCCTCCCGCCGTGCGGATGCTGCGCGAGGTCGGGCTGAACCTCGACACCGAGCGTCGCAGTGCCCCGGGCAAGGGATTCGTGGTCCTGCCGGAGGACGGTTCGGAGCCGATCGTGCTTCCCTATCCGGCGGGCATGGTCGGCGTCGCCTGCGAGCACGCGGCGCTCGTCTCGGGCCTGCACGAGGCGCTTCGGAACCAGCCCGGCGTCGACTGCCACGCCAACGCGCGGGTGCGCTCCGTCGAAGACCGGCGCGTCGTCTTCACGCGCGCGGGCAGGGAACGCTCGCTCCGGGCGGCAAGGATCGTCGGCGCGGACGGCCGCGTCTCGATCGTGCGCCGGTCGCTCGGCCTGTCAACGCGGCGGCTGACCTGTTCGCGCATGATCGGGGTCGCCGTCGAGGACGCGACCCTGCCGTTCGAGGGCTACGGGCACGTGCTGCTCGGGGGGCCGGGGCCGGTTCTCATCTTCCGCCTCGACGAGGGCCGCGTGCGCCTCGTCGTCGACGTCCCCCTCGACCACTGGACGCAGGACCGGACCGCGCTCCTGGAAGAGACCTACGCCGACCTGCTCCCCGAGTCGCTCAGGCACGGGTTCGTCCAGGCGCTGCGGGAAGGCAGGTTCAAGGCCGCCAACAACGAACTGAGGCCCCGCACCACCTACGGCACGTCGCGGCGCGCGCTCGTCGGCGACGCGGCAGGGCACTATCACCCGCTCACGGCGGTGGGCCTGACCCTGGGATTCGGCGACGCCCTCGCCCTGGCCGAGGAGCGCAGTTTCGACGATTTCGCAACCACGCGCCTGGCCGCCACCCGCGGCCCGGAGCTGCTCGCGATGTCGCTCTACGAGGTCTTCGCCGACCATCGAACCGAAGCGGCGTCGCTCCGGCAGGCCGTGTATCGGAGATGGCGCGCGAACGGGAGCGTACGGGAGCGGACCATGGGCCTGCTCGCCTGCGAGGACACGTCGGTCGCCCGTCTCGGCCTTGCGTTCTACGGGATGGTGGCCGGGGCCGTTGCGGCCGCACTGCCCCGATCCGTCGACCGGCGCGCATGGCGTCGGACGCGCGACACGGTTCACGCGCTCGCCGTCCGCATCGGTCACTGCCAGCGCGGCTTTCGCGAGCTGCGCAAGGCTGCCGGCACCGGGGCCGACCCGGAGGGGCGGTCCGGGAACAGCCTGTCGAAAGGACTCCTGGTCTCCATGGGATCGCACCATGGCGACGCCCGCCAGAGTCGCGCAAGCGCCGGCGCATCGGTGGACGCGGGCGCGGCGTTGCGGGGGGCGGCAACGTACCTGCTGGACCTCCAGGGCGAGGACGGGGGCTGGGAAGGCGAGATGACCTGGTGTCCGATGCTCGCCGCGCAGTACGTGCTCCTGCATCACCTCGTCGGGCAGCCGCTCGCGCCGGCCCGGCAGCGCCTCATCCTCCGCCACTTCGCCGACACCCGCCTGCCGGACGGTACGTGGGGCCTGCACGAGCACTCGCAGCCTTACCTCTTCGTGACGACCCTGGTCTACGTGGCCGCGCGGCTGATGGGGGTCGAGCGCGACGCTGCGCTGATCGAGCGGGCCGGGCGGTTCGTGCGCCGCGAGGGAGTGCTCGCGATACCCACCTGGGGCAAGTTCTGGCTCGCGCTGCTCGGTCTGTACGACTGGCGGGGCGTGCACGCCATGCTGCCCGAACTCTGGCGGTTGCCGCGGTGGTTGCCCGTGCATCCCGCCAAGTGGTACTGCCACACCCGGCAAATATACATGGCGATGGCGGCGGTCTATGCCCATCGCTATCGCGCGCCCGTGACGCCGTCGATCGCGGCGCTGCGCGAGGAACTCTTTCCGGAGGGGTTCGCCAACGTCAACTTCCCCGCCGGTCGCAGCCGCTTGCGGGAGGCGGACCTCTACGCCAGGCCGACCGTCCTGTGCCGGGCCGCACAGGGCGCGGCGCTGGTGTTCGACCGGTTCCACGGCAAGCGCCTGCGCCGGGACTGCCGGGACGACCTGGTCCGGCGGATCCGTTGGGAGCTTTCGAGCTCGGGGCACACGAGCATCTCCCCCGTAAGCGGCTTCCTCAACATCCTCGCACTGTGGCTCGAGGACCCGGACGACCCCGACTGCCACGCAGCGCTACGGCGGCTGGACGACTGGATCTGGGAAGACGAGGCGGGCGGGGCCCGCGTCACGGGGGCGCGGAGCGCTTCCTGGGACACGGGATTCGCCCTGCAGGCGCTGGCCGCGGCGCCGGAACCCGGCGGATGGCCGGACGCGCTCCGCAGGGGCGTCGACTTCCTCCGCCGGCAACAGATTCGCACGAGTTTCGACGGATTCCGCGAGGCGGCGCGGGCCGACCCCAGCGGCGGGTGGTGCTTCGCCGGCGTGTGGCATGGCTGGCCGGTGACGGATTGCACCGCGGAGGCGGTCCTCGGCATGCTCGCGAGCGATCCCAAGGGCGTGGACGAGGGCGCGCTCGGGGACGCGGTCGGATTCATGCTGCGTGGGCAGAACCGCGACGGCGGCTTCGGGAGCTACGAGGCGCGGCGCTCCGTGATCGGCCTCGAGTGGCTCAACCCGGCCGAGATGTTCGGCGACTCGATGACCGAGCACTCCTACGTCGAGTGCACGGCCTCGTGCATGTCGGCCATCGCCGCCGCCCGTCGGCACTCCCCGCGTATCGTCGGCCCCGACGCCGTGGAGGCCATGACGCGCGCCGACACGTGGCTGCGCAGGACGCAGGCGAGCGATGGGTCGTGGCGCGGCGTGTGGGGCGTGCAGTTCATCTACGGCACGTTCTTCGGCGTCAGGGGTCTGCTCGCCGGCGGGGCCCGGCCGGGCGACCCGGCGGTGCGGCTGGCCTGCCGATGGCTGCTCGACCGGCAGCGCAGCGACGGCGGATGGGGCGAGCATCACAGCGGGTGTCTCGCCGGCCGGTACGTGCCGCACGAGGAAAGCCAGGTCATCCAGACCGCCTGGGCCCTGATCGCGCTACTCGAGGCGGGGGACTCGAACTGGACCGCGATTTCCCGGGGCGCGGAGTTCCTCTGCAACGCGCAGCAGCCCGGCGGGACGTGGCCGAGGCAGGACATGGCGGGGGTCTTCTTCCGCACCGCGCTTCTGGACTACGCGCTGTACCGCCAGTACTTTCCCCTCCATGCGCTCGCTCTGTACGAAGCGCGGCGGCGGGCTCGGACCTTTTGTCCGGCACCCGTCGACAGCCCCGCGAGAGCGGCTGGCTGAGGCGCCGGGCGCAGCCGGCAACCCCAACGTAGCGAAGCACGAAGGACGGGCCCCATGCCAAGGAGAGTCGCAATCGTCGGCGGCGGGGTCGCCGGCCTGGGAGCGGCCTGGGCACTGAGTCAGCATCCCGACCGGTTCGACTTCCGCGTGTTCGAAGCGGAGGCGCACCTCGGCGGCAACGCCATCACGGCCGACATGCCGCAGGACGACGGTACGTCGATCCCGTTCGACATCTCCGTCACCGCCTGCATCCCGTCCGTGTATCACCACATCCTGCTGCTGGCCCCGCAACTCGGCATCGAGCTCGTCGACAACCGGTTCAGCTACAGCGTCGCGTACCGCGGCGGAATCTACGCGCACGACCTGGACAGCGGCATCCACCAAGAGCTGCGAGCGGAGATCGCGAAGTTCCAGCGGCTCCTGCGGCGCCTGAACCGGTTTGGCCGTCTCAACCGGTCTCGGTCCAGGCTCCTGAATGCCCTCAACCCCTTCAACTACGTGAGCATGGGGACCGTCCTCAACTTCGGCCGCTACTCGGGGGACTTCCGGTACAAGGTGCTGAAGCCCATGTTCGTCAACTTCCTGATGGCGACCAACGTCTTCGACATGCCGACGTCGCTGTTCTCGCGGTACCTGGAGTTCTTCGACATCGAGACCGCCACGCCGATGCGGACCTGGGTAGGCGGGACGCGGCGCATCTACGAGAAGCTGACGGAAGGGTTTCGCGACAGGATCCACCTCGGCAGGCGGGTCAGCAAGGTCGTCCGGTCCGGGTCGGCGGTGCTCGTGGAGGACGAGAACGGCGCCGTCGAGACCTTCGACGACGTCGTCTTCGCCTGCAACGCGAACCAGACGCTGATGGCGCTCGACAAGCCGAGCTTTCTCGAGAGCTGGATGCTGGCGTCGATTCGCTACGAGAGCGAACTGCACAACCATGCCGTCGTCCACTCGGACGCCTCGGTGCTTCCCGACAACGCCGCGCGGCCGCTCGAGACCCGCAGCAACCACATCGAGCAGTACGGCGCCCGGCCGGACAACTACGAAATCACCTACATCATGCACAACCAGCAGCCGTGGGCGAACGGATCGGACAAGCCCTGCCTGGTGACCTACAACCCGGTCAGCCGCATCGACGAGAGCAAGGTCATCAAGCGGTGGTGGTTTCAGCACGTCGTGCACGATGTCCGCCACATCGTCCTCCTGGTCCCGCTGTTGCGCCTGATCCAGGGCAGGAAACGGACCTGGCACTGCGGGGCGCACACGCTGATCAACAGCCAGGAGACGTGTTTCGTGACCGGCCTGGTGACGGCCAGGCAGCTCGGTGCGGACTATCCGTTCCGGGACGACGAGACCCGGAAGTGGTTCAACTTCTACGGGCGCATGATGTACGGATGGCGCTTCAGGAAGGCGCGGTCCGGCGGCGACGCCGACATCGACTGAGGCGCCTTATCCCTCGCTACAGCCCGACGACGCTGTAGTTCCCGTCGAGGATCAGGCGGACAGAGACGTACAGGCCCAGCAGCGGGAAGAGCACCCACGGGGCGTTGGTCGCAAGGACGAACACCCACATCTCGCGTCGGCTGATGCGTTCGTGGCGCCCCGCGATGAAGAAGCTCGCGAGGTACACGCTCGTCACGTAGGTCCACTGCCAGAAGAGCGCGAGGCCGAGCATGCCCGTGAGGAGTGCGGGCATGAAGCCCACCGTCACGGCGGCATAGAGGAGGAGCGTCGGCACCGCCGTCACGAAACCGTTCGCGGTGTCGGCGTTGAACCCGAACGTCCGCCGGTCGGCGAAAGAAGGGTCGTACTGCGAGTAGGTCGACCAGACATCGGTCCAGACCGTCGGCGAGAGTACGCCGGTCCACGGCACTTCGGCCGCGAAGAACTCGAGGGCCGGTGTCCGGCCGGTTTCGCGCCGCCGCTCGCGCCAGTACGCGGTGCGCGTCTCGACATCGGACCGGCGAAGAAAGAGGCACGCCTCCCAGTAGCAGATCATCAGGTTGAGCGCGAGGAACAGGCTGAGGGCGCAGTGGACGACGCTGACATCCGCATACACGTAGTAGCGTACCGCGACGCCCGCAACGGTGAACGCCGTCACGATCAGCGCGGCGAGCGGCAGCACGCGGATGGTCGGGACGAATCGGGCGTTCGCCCGCGGATGAATGCCCCGGTACGAGGGGCTGTCGCTCATGTCCCGCTACCCGTCGCCGGCCCGCAGGACCGGCGACGGCGCCGCCACGTCGAACAGCCACCGCAGGGCGTTGTCGTGACGCACCGCCAGGCTGGTCGCAGCGATGGTGGCATACACCTGGCGGCGCGAGATCTTGACGTCGTCTCCCCGGTCGAACCGCGGGTTGGCGTCGATGCGGCGCAGGGTCAGCGCGGCGAACCCCAGGGTCCATAGCAGGAACCGACGGATGCCCGGTTCGTCCCGGGGCACCAGCAAGGCGAACCGCAGCGCCGCATCCAGATGGCGCCGGGCCTCCGCGGCCAGACGAGCGATCCGCCGGGCGCCGGCCGGTTCGCCCGCCGCGCCCGGGAACGGCTCGGCGTCCGGGTGCGGGAAGTCGCGCGGCAGCCAGCTCACGCCCCGGGCCAGGTCCTCCCGGTGGTCCTTGAGGATGTTCACGAGTTGCAGACCGCGCCCGAACCGCGACGACAGGGGGAAGAGCGCTCCGCGGCGCGTCGCGATCTCCGCCGAGTAGTCACAGAGCAGGTCGGTGATCATCTCGCCCACCACGCCGGCCACGTAGTGGCAGTACCGGTCGACCTCGACCATGCCCCGCAGGCCTTCCGCTCCGGTCCCGACGAACTCGGCCATGCCATGGCACATCTGCGTGACGCACCGCTCGACCGCGTCGCGCTGGCCCGACGGCAGTTCCCGCTGAAAGCCGACCACGAGCGGGGCGTTGGCCACCAGGTCCCGCTCGCCGTCCGGGGTCGCGTCGGACAGACAGCCCGCCAGGTCCGCCGCGAACGGCTCCACGATCGCGGCGCCCACCACCACGTCGGCGAACCGATGCAGGTACTCCCGCTTGCGGGATGCGGCAAGGCGCGGCTCGTCTTCGATCGTGTCGGCGATGCGGCACAGCAGGTAGGCGTTGCCCACGACGCCGCGCAGCGGCGCCGGGAGCTGCGGGATCGTCAGCGCGAACGTCCGCGACACCCGCTGCAGCGCCTGCTCCTGGTACCGGAGCGCCGCCTCGGTCGTGGCGCCACCCACGCGAGCGCCAGGGAGCGGTGGCGTGCTCTTGCGAGGGGCCAGTCCAGGTTGCATGAGTCGGCTCCTGTTCGGAGGCCGCGACCGGGGACTTATCCCATACGCCCCATGGACTTTGAATGCACAAGGAGACCGGGTTCGTGTCCATTCCATGTATCCAGGCGCGCAGGCAGCGCTCGCAGACGCGCCGGCGGACACTCCACTCCGGCTGGCGCTCGGTCCTCCCAGCACTTAGTCTTTGCGCTCCTTTCTCCAGGAGTTCCCGCCATCCACCGCACCAAGGACAAGCTCAAGGCCGGCGAGACGGTCGTCGGGACCACGGCCCATGCCGGCAGCGACACGCGTTTCCTTTCCGGCGCCGGTTTCGACTTCCTGCTCTTCGACACGCAACACTCGACGGACGACATCAAGGGTCTCGTGCGCGCCGTCGGCGGCACGCGCGGCACCGATACGACCCCCATCGTGCGGGTCGGCGACCTGCGGCCGGACCAGATCTGCTACGCCCTCGACATCGGCGCCAAGGGCATCGTCGTACCGATGGTGAACAACCCGGACGAAGCCGCGCAGATGGTGAACTGGTGCCGCTACCCCTTCGCCGGCGCACGCAGTTCCGCGGGCATGCGCGGCGACTGGGGCGAGTTCTCGAGCTACCGCGAGTACATGGACGCGGTCAACGAACAGCTCCTGATCATCCCGATGATCGAGACGCAGGAGGCGCTGGACGGGATCGAGGACATCCTGCGCGTGGACGGCATCGACGTCCTGCTCGTCGGTCCGTCCGACCTGTCCATCAACATCGATGTCCCGCTCGATTACACGAACCCGAAGTACCACGCCGCCCTCGACCGTATCGGGGCGGCCTGCCAGGCCGCCGGCGTCGCGCCGGGGATGTTCTTCGTCCCGCCAGGGATCTCGCCCGCCGAGCTGATGGAGAAGGGTTTCCGGTTCTTCACCCTGCCCTGGGCGGGCTGGGCGACCGAGGGGATCCAGGCGGGGCTCAAGGCGGTGCGGGAATAGCGCCACAGCCTCGCGCGCACGCCGCCCGATCGGCCACGGCAGCCTTTGCGTGACGCTGCGCATCGAGGACATGCAGGTCCTGTTCGAGGTGGGAGACCGGGTCCGGTTCCCGACCGCCGACGGCACGCTGACCGGGACCGTGGAGAAGCTCAACCCGGCGCGGGCACGGGTCCGCTGCGGCGCCGATGTCTGGACGGTGCCGTACGCGGGGCTCGATCACGCCTCCGGCGTACCCGCACGGGAACGCGGCGAACGCGCCGCCAGACTAAAGGACGTCGCCGCCAACGCCCGCGCCCTCATGGACCGCAACGGCCTCCACGCGTGGTCATTCCGGTTCGGCAACGCACGGCAGAAGCTGGGCGAGTGCCGCGCGAAAGAGAAGCTGATCGTACTCAGCCGCACGCACGCGACGCAGGGCGCGCCCGACGACGTCGCGGACACCATCCTCCACGAGATCGCGCATGCGCTTGCCGGCCCCGAGGCCGGTCACGGACCCGCCTGGAAGGCGATCGCCCGACGGCTGGGGGCGACGCCGGCCAGCCGGGCGCACGAGAGCGACGCGGCGCGCCGAACGCGGGAGGCGGCCAGGGCCGGATTCCGGGTGGGCGACAGCGTCGAGTTCACCGGGCGGGGCGAGGTCCGCACCGGCGTCATCGAGCGGATGAACCCCAAGCGCGCCAGGGTGCGCAGCGGCGACACCGTCTGGTTCGTCCCGTATCCGCGACTGCGGCCGGTCCACAGCGCCCGGTCCCGCGAGTAGCGTCGCTCGACGCCTGCGGCGACGGCCAGCCAGGACCCCGCGGGACTTCCGAACGTCCCGGCAACGCGGCACACTTGCGCCCGGCAAGTCTCGCTTCCCCTCCAGGAACCCAAGGAGCAACCCATGCCCGACTACGACGGCACCATCACCCTGTCCACGCCCGTCAGCGACCTCGACGCCTCCCTGGCGTGGTTCGCCGACAAACTCGGCCTCGATGAGAGGTTCAAGGCCCCCGAAGCCGGATGGGCCGAGGTCAACACGCCGACCGAAGGGGTCAGCATCGGCCTCAACCAGCACGGTGAAGGGTCCGGCGGCGGCACCACCCCCGTGCTGGGCGTCGAGGACATCGACGCCGCGCGCGCCGAACTCGAGGCCAAGGGCGTGCAGTTCGAAGGCGAGACCGAGGAGATTCCCGGCATGGTGAAGCTCGCGACGTTCCTCGACCCCGACGGCAACCGTTACATGTTCGCGCAGTCGCTGGCGGGCGGATAAGGCGCCGCCCGCGGGGTGGGATCGTACTGGAAGACGCCGACCGCGCCGTCCCGGTCCCAGGAAACCGCACGGATGCGCCGGCCCCACTGAGAGGAGGGAGACAGGACATGGCGCGCGAACCGATACACCCGGGGGAGACACTGCGGGAAGACCTTGAGGCGCTCGGCATGAGCGCGGCGGAGCTGGCACGGCGAATCGAAGTACCGGTGAACCGCATCACGCAGATCCTGAACGGTCAAAGGGCCGTCACTGGCGACACCGCACTGCGTCTGGGCCGGTTCTTCGGGACGTCGGGCGAGTTCTGGCTCAACCTGCAGAAGCTGTACGAGCTGAGGCGTGCGGAACGCGAGCACGGCGCGGAGATCGGACGCTTGCCGTCCCTCGCAGGCGACAGCCGCATGTCGGCGCCGGGTTGAGTCGGACGCCACGGACCGCAACGCGACTCTCCGTGAAGGCGGCGTCCACCAACACGGAGTATCGATCAAGGATCGATCAGTCGAGTGGCACCCGGAGCCGCGCGGGAGATGTGGCGTCGATGTGCACGCCGTCTCCACCGGCCCATCCCGCCAACCGGCGCAACCCGAGGCCGATCGCTCGCAGGAGATCCGCGTCCCGGGCGCTCGCGGAGCGCTCCAGCCACAAGTGCGGGACGATCAGCGTGCGCGCGGCCCGATCCATCCGCAGGTCCGCCCGCCCGACCAGCCGGTCGCCATGCAGGATGGGCATCACGTAGTAGCCCCATCGCCGTTCGGCGGCGGGCTTGTACACCTCCCAGACGTAGTCGAACCCGAACCACTCCGCGGCCCGGCCGCGCGCCGTGACGAAATCCAGCGGCGGCAGGAACGTGGCCTCGGTCAGCGTGTCCGCCCGTCGGGTGCGCCAGGCTCGCGGTATCGATCCACGCTGCACGGCTTCCAGCTCCCCGGCCCGCTCCGCAGGCAGGTAGTGCGCTGGGCCGTCATCGATCTGCGCTCGTACCGCCGCGCCTGACGTCAGGAGTTCGTCCAACCTGCGACGCTCCGCGCCGGGATCCGAACGGAGGCGGGCGAGGTGCCGGAACCGGCGGGCCCAGTCGCGGGCCGTTGCCAGGCCCTGCAGCGCGAGCGCCTTGCGGGCGAAGAAGTCGTCGGCCTCGTCTGCCGTCGCCGCGTGCCGCAGCTCGACCGGTGCGACGTCGCCGCGCAAGGCATAGAGCCGCTCGAATCCCCGGCGCCCGTACGTCATCAGCTCGCCGGTCAGCCAGAGATGCCGGAGGGCGCGGGCCGTAGCCTTGTCCGAGCGGAACCTTCCTCGACGATTCCGCCCGGCATAGTCCCGGTTCGTTACCGGCCCTCGGGACGAGATGTCTTCCCGGAGCGTCTCCAGAAGCTGCCCGTGCTCTGCTGCGAACGCGCGCTGCTTCTCCTCGGCCGCCCGACGCGCCATGTGGACCCGCCAGTACGGGAGCTCGCCCATGGGCAGCACGTACAGGATCCCGCCGTAGTCAAAGAACTCGCGGCTCGTGTACAGCAGGTGGTCGAGATGCTCGGGGCGGTAGTCCCACACACGGGCATGCAGCGCGAGATCGTGACTCCGGCCGACCACGTTCAACGGGTCGATCTGGACCAGGCCCGACTGGTGCAGGGTCCTGCGGGCGCCGGCACGACCGGCCGACCGCCGGCCGGGCCAGAGTCCCTGACAGCCGAGGATGAACCGGCGGGCGGTTTGCGCGGAGACCGAGAGTGGGGTCAACGATCCTCTCCCGGTTCCGCCGTCAGGACGGCCACACCGATCAATCAGTCCCCGGCATGGTCCGCCACCACGTTGATCGGCGCGCGATGCTCCAGCCAGGCCTTCGCAGCGATGATCACTTGATTGAAGCCGCCGGTCGAGTCGAGCGCGGCAGCGATGGTCGCCTGCGGATCGCCGGAATACCCGGTCTCCTCCACGCGGAGAAGGGTTGTGTCCTGACTCTTCCGCTCGAACCTCCACGTCACCGTGGTGAGGCTCCCCGCGTTCTCCCATTCCATGACGATCAAGCGGGGATGCACGAGCGACGTGACCCGTACCTCGAACTGTGGCGCATCGGGTCGCGCACCAAGGTACCAGGCCGAGGTTTCGCCGGCTCGCAGGCCATCGTCGCGCCGCGTGAACCAGAACCTGCTCATGGTTTCCGGATTCACGAACGCGTCGAAGACCTCCGGCACAGGCTTGTGAATGAGCGTCTGCGCCGTCGCGGCGAGGTCAACCTCCAGCGTCATGCCAGTATCTCCAATCCCGGGCGGCACCGTTTGCCCACAGGTGTGGTGGCCGCAAGATGCGGCACAGGTTACGCAACCTTCAAGTCAACGACGAACATCCTCATGCGCACGTCCGATCACAGGGAGCTTGGTTGCACTGCAATCATGCCGTAGTTTTAGCTGTGTCCACGCCACTTGGAAGCACCGCAAATGGCGAGCATAACGATCCGCAATCTCGACGACGACGTTAAGACGCGCCTGCGAGTGCGCGCCGCCGAGCATCACCGTTCGATGGAGGAGGAGGTACGTCTCATCCTCCGCGACGCCGTGAACCGTGACGGCCCCGCTCCTCGAGACCTGGCAGCGTTCACCCGCGAGTGCTTCGCGCCCCTGGGCGGCGTGGAACTGGAACTTCCTCCTCGCCGCGGTCCGTTGCGCAAGCCTCCCGATTTCTCCTGAGCGGCCGGCATGCTCATCCTGGGCACCAATGTCGCCTCCGAGCTCATGCGGCCATCGCCGGCTCCGAGTGTCGTCGCGTGGATTGCCGAGCGCGACGCTACAGCGATGCATCTGACCGCGATGAGCGAAGCGGAGTTGCGCTTCGGCGTCGCGATCCTGCAGCAAGTGGTCGAGATGCTCGGGGCGGCAGTCCCACACACGGGCGTGCAGCGCGAGATCGCGGCTCCGGCCGACGACGTTCGACGGGTCGATCTGGACCAGCCCCGACTGGTGCAGGGCCCTGCGGGCGCCGGTACGTCGGTGGTTCAGAACACCGGGTCCAGCGCCAGCAGCAATCGTTCGCCAACTCCATGGGGAGACCGGTGAACGACCCCGCCAAAGCCATCGTGCCACGCCCCACCCTTTAGCAACGACCAGTGGCCCGTGGCCAATCGCCGGATCTGCCCGTTCGCCTGGACCGGAGGCGCCGCGGTCTCGAGATCGGCGAAGACGTCCCAATCGACGTCGCTATTCGGAATCCACTCCGTGCCCACTCCGCTGAGCGTGATCAACATGCGGCAAGGCACATAGTCCGCGTGAAATCGCGGGCACATGGGAGCGCTCAGCGTCTCGAGTCGAACACCGACCCGTGCACAGTCCATGAGCTCGCCCAACATTTCGCTGGCCTCGGCGATCTGATCGCTCAGCGCAGCATGCACGTCGGCCTCGATGGTCCCCGGCAGCTCATTCTCCGGGGCTTCGGGGTCGTCCGCCGCCTGGACCCAACGCAACTGCGGAACCTGACGCGATCGGATCAAGCGCTTTGACAAGGCTTCGCAAGCGCTCGCTCGCGGGCGTGCCACGCTGACGATTTCCACATCCTCATCGTAGATCGCGGCAAAGTCGCCCAGTTGACCGCTGATCACCTGTCGCATCCGAGGTCTGCCTCCCACGTGCACCTGACTGTCGCTGGGCAGCCCCCAAAACGACTGTTACGTTATAACATTTCCCGCGCGAGGGTTGTCTAGCCGGCCCGGTACTGCACGAGTGCACTTCGCCCTGACCGTCTTCAGGGGCGCCCGAGCCTCGCCCGGGCGGCGGGGCAGCTGTCGAACAGGATTACCCGGGCGCGCACTGTGTGGTGGTGGAGGCGGCGTCCACCGACACGGGGTTTTCGGCGGATTCTCAACGCCTCTCAAAGTTCACTTAACATGCTGATATATTAACTGTTATTGAATCTTGACGTTTCATGTCGATTGGCTTAGGCTCACGCAATAACTGATAACTCAAGTGATTACCGTATGCGCCGACCTCAACGGCTATCGGCCTCCTTCGTCAAGACCGTCAACGTCCCAGGCCGCTACGGCGATGGGCGTGGCGGCCACGGACTCTCCCTGCTCGTCAAGCCGATGCGTGCCGGCGGCTTCTCCAAGTCCTGGTCGCAAAGGCTACTCGTCAACGGCCGGCCAACCAACATCGGCCTGGGAGGCTACCCCATCGTAACTCTCGCGGAGGCCCGCCGAGCGGTCATCGCCAATCGCAGGGCGGTCGCGCAGGGACGCGACCCGCGCGCCGGGGGCGTGCCAACCTTCGAAGAGGCAGCCGAGAAGGTGATCGCCATGCACGAGCCGACCTGGAAGGACGGCGCGAGGTCCGCCGCCATCTGGCGGTCGAGCCTGAGGGACTACGCCATGCCGCACCTTGGCCGAAAGACCGTCGACTCGATCACGACGGCGGACGTCATGGCCGTCCTCGTTCCGATCTGGAGCACGAAGCGCGAGACGGCGCGCCGGGTTCGCCAACGCATCGGCGCTGTCATGAAGTGGAGCGTCGCCCACCGGTACCGACAGGACAACCCCGCCGGGGACGCGATCGCCGAGGCGCTCCCGCGAGACGGCGGGTCCGTGAAGATCCACCACCGCGCCCTGCCTCATGCCGAGGTCGGTGCCGCGGTCGCGAAGATCCGCGCTTCCGGGGCGTACCGCTCGACCGTGTTCGCTTTCGAATTTCTGGTCCTCACCGCCAGCAGGTCCGGCGAGGTCAGGGGCGCCCGATGGCAGGAGGTCGACTTCGAATCTGCCACGTGGACCGTGCCCGCATCCCGCATGAAGATGTCCCGCCCGCATCGCGTCCCGCTCTCGGCGCGGGCGGTCGAAATCCTCGACGAGGCACGCGAGCTGGCCGACGATGCCGACCTGGTCTTCCCATCACCAACCGGTCGGATGCTCAGCGACAGCACAATCTCCAAGCTCGTGCGGGAGAACGGCATCGGCTGTGTGCCCCACGGCATGAGAAGCTCCTTCCGCGACTGGGCTGCGGAGTGTTCGGACGCCCCGCGCGAGGTCTGCGAACTTGCCCTGGCACACGTCAACAGCGACCGCGTCGAGGCAGCCTACCGGCGTTCGGACCTTTTCGAGAAACGGCGCGAACTCATGCAGGACTGGGCGAACTACCTCGCGGAGTCGCCCGTTCCGGTCGTGACATGACCGCGCTTGACGCCAACTTGCCCCGCCTTTGACGCTCCGAGGGTCGCCATGACGAAAATGAACATGGTCTGGCTCGCCGTGGCGACCCTGATCCACCCCGACACACGACCAGCCCGCCTCGTCTCCAAAGAGATCGATGCGAGGGCACAAGAGCTTTTTCGGACGAGCATCACGCCGGTGATGATTACCCGTCACCTTGTCGCATCCGAAGATCGACAACGCGACCGTCGCGATCCTCGCCGAGGCGAGCCGAAACCGCTACCTCACGAAGCTCGGCGATCGGTACCGGCTGTATCGTCTATCCGATCAACCGAACGACGGGCTCGACAAGACGGGCCCCTACTGCCCGTGCGCAGACGATGTCCCTACAGAGTATCGCCACCTCATTCAGTGGTACCGCCGAGACTACCTCGGCCTCTAAGGTTGCGTCCGTAGCCGTGGCGGAACGTTCCGCCGTGTCAAGCGGGGCGCTCGGCACATTCGGCCGATGCGACCAGACCACTCTGGTCTCCTTGTGTTCGACCCCATACGGATCATGGGCGTTGCCTTCGGCCCGCGCCCTAGTCGGCTTCGCCGACCCGAGCCCGCAGGCGGTCTCGGCCCATTCGGGAAACGGTCGCTAACGCTTCCGCCCTCCGGGCGGTGAGACCTCCTCGCCAACACTGCTGAACCTGCACCGTCCGCCAGCCGGACGATCGCCATTCGTCGATCTGGGCCGCGCGCCAACGAGACTACTTGGTCGAATGTAGCCGCCAACGCGTCCCAAGCAATTTCGAGTATTGCCGATACCAGCCAATCGGCGCGACATCGCTCCCGGTCGTTCGGAAACCGCAGCAGGGTCGTCCGTCTTGTGCACCAGCGTGTCACCCGTGCTCGACCGGTCAACCGGTCGGTTCTCCGCTTCGCTCCGACCTCGCTGACGCTCGGTGACCGGCCTGCGCGCGGGCGGCCCCTGTCCAGGCACCGACGCACTCCCGCGTCGGCAACTCAGCCTGCACAGGAGATCATCATGGACCTTCAACTTCTCATCGCCCAGTGGAGCGGGGCATTGCCGCCGGGCTTCGTCCGGCCCGCCATCCTCACCGAGGGCACCGACCGGTGCGCCCAGCCGCGGTGCACGCGAAAGGTCGCCATCAAGAGCAACGGGGAGCCGGCCAAGTCGTGCTCGAGATGCCTCGAACGACGCGCCAGATCCTGCAAGCGTCGCCGGGCGGCCCTGGTCGCCGAAGGCGGCTGTCGGCGCTGCGCGTACCGGAAACGTCTCGAGGGCGACTTCCTCTGCACGCGGTGCCGCGAAGACCGCGATGCCGAGCACGCGCAGAAGCGCCAGGACGCCCTTGACGCGGCGGCCATCGAGGAGTTCGCTGCACAGCTCGAGCGGGTCCACCAGGCGAGCAACCTCGACTGCGGGATCTCGCCTTGGAACGCGAGGCCGAAGCCGCAGCCCTCGGCGGCATACTGGTCGCCGCTGCCGGACCCGGAGCCGCGTGAGGAGCGCGAGTGGGCCAACTCGATCAGCGACACCGGGTGGCGGTACAGACGTCACTGACCTGCTCGCGCGATCCAGACGCGGCGGCTCCGGTCGTCGCGTCTCCACCGTCCCAGACGCTGCTCCTGGCGCGGCGCCGACTGTCAAGGCGACGGGTGCCGGCCGCACGGCAGGCCCTTTGCAGGCCGCGCCACGCCGCCAACGCTGGCGGTCGGGATGGCCACCGCGACCCTTTCCAGCGCCAGTACCCTAGCTTGAGCAGATTTCCGGGCGAACTTCCTCCCGGCGGACGCCATCCCTGCCGTGGGGCGAGCACAACGGATTCGCCTCAACAGAGCGCGCAACGATGCAGAAGATGCCTGCGCGTCTCCCGCCGATACTACTTAACAATTTGATAAACAAAGAATAATTGCGTTAATCCGCAGCTTGGACGATCATCGCGTCCATGCAACCCCCGTCGTTCCCCGCCACGACCGGAAACCCGCTCCCGCGGCCCGGCGGATGACCCGCCTCTTGTCCCGACCGCACGACAGAAAGCCCTTCGACGCAGCCGCCGAGGCGGCATCCCTGAAGGCCGACACCCGGGCCCGGCGTCGCCGCCGCCGCACTCCCTCCCGCCTCGACCGCCACACGCACGAACTGCTCGCGCTGTACGACGCGGGCGCCACCGTCGCCGAGTTGCAGCGCTGGCTCGAAGCGCGGCGCGTCCGCGTCCACCAGACCACCGTCGGCCGCTGGCTGCGCCGCCGCGGCTGCCACTGACAGTACCGCATGGCGAAGTTCCGCAAGATCCGGTCGCCCGAGGATCAGGCCAGGGCCATAGTCGGCCGTCTGGTCAACCTCGGCGTTCTGAGGCGCAATCCCAACGCGCCCGCGTCCGTCGGCACCGTTCGCAACATCCGCCAGTGCCTGACGCAGATCGCCCGCCATATAGCCGGGGACGGCCTCGAACTGTTCGACCTCGACCCGGCCAAGGCCAACGCCTACCTCCGCTCCCGCGCCGCCGATCTCGGCCAGAAGGCCCTCGACGGGCACCGTCAGGCGCTCCAGAAGCTCCTGATCCATGTCCGCGGTTCGCTCCCCGAAGGCGGCAAGCTGACCATCGTCCGCTCGCTCAGGCCGACGCCCAAGGTCGGGCGGGCCTACGCCCCGCACCAGGTCCCCATGGTTGCAGGCCGGCAGACAGCACCCAACGCGCTCGCCACGCTGATCGCCCACGCGGCCGGACTGCGCGCGCACGAGCTGCTGACGCTCGCCCGGCCTGCCGAGCGGCCTCCGGACGTCCGGCCCGCGCGCCCGGAGAAGTTCGAGGGCCGGCCGGGAACGGACTACACCGTGGTCGGCAAGGGCGGCCTGACGCGCCTCGTCCGCATTCCCGACCACCTGGCCGAACGCCTCGAGGAGCGCCGCCTCGACGAACCGGCGCCCGTCACCGACCGCGGCATCCGCTACGTGTCGCGCTACGACCTCCGCGGCGGGGAGGCGTGGAGCCGCAGCTTCTCCCGCGCCTCGCACAGCGCCCTCGGCTGGAGCCGCGGTGCCCACGGGGTTCGCCACAGCTTTGCCCAGGAGCGCATGGCCGAACTGCAGCGCCACCTCGTCTACGACGATGCGCTGGAAGTGGTCAGCCAGGAGCTCGGGCACTTCAGGCCCCAGATCACCGAGGAGTACTTGAGGTGAGCCGCCGGCTGACTCTCCACCTCACAGCGCGCCACAACGCGGCCCTCGACCGCATCCTCGGCGGCGGCGACAGCCACGACAACAACCAACGCCGCCGCGCGGTCGAACAGCTCATCCTCGACCGTGCCCGGGAATTGGGGGATCGGACCGGCCCGCAGAACGCCGCCGCCGTCGAGTCTCCCGGCGCCGCGGAGAGTTCCGCTGCCCCGATCGACGAGAACACCGTCCGGCTGATCGACCGCCTGAAGGCATCGCGCGACCAGTACCGCCATCTCGCCGCGCGCGCCGAAGCCGCCCTCCTGGGCGTCCCGGTGCGCGACGACTACGGCAGCATCGAACGCCGCCTCGAACGTGCGCTCAGCGCCAAGGGCTTCCGCATGCCCGCCGCATCCGATCCGCGTGCACGCGCCGGGAGTCGCCGCAGCGGAGGGCGGTAGCCGGTGTTCGCTCTGTTCCTGGTCGCCGCCCTGATCGCGGGCGCCGTCCTGCTGGCGCTGAACGCCTACGAGCGCGTCGAGGGCCTCGTGCTCGTCGACAACGCCACTGGCGCGGTCGTCCTCGAGGGCTGGTCCGTCCTCGCCCACCACTCGGCCATCGTCGGCATCCTCGCCACCGTGGTGTTCCTGCTGGCGCTCGCCATCGGCCTCTGCACCTCCGAACTGCACATCCAGGCCGCGCTTCGCGTCCGCCAGGAATGGCTCGACCGCAGGTACCGCGACGACCAGCTCGGCATCGCCCGCGACGACTGCCGGCGCCTCGAGCAGAAGCTCGCCGACACGCAGCGGCAACTGGTCGCCGTCAAGGGCCAGCGCGCCAGGTTCCGGCGTTCCCTGCGCCAGGTCACGCGGGAACGCGACCGCGCGCTGAAGGCCGCCGCAGAGGCTGCGACGGCGCGCGATCCGCCCGGTTCCGCCCCGTCCGGCGGCGACTAGCCGCGTACCGCGCCCGAATCGCAGCATCCTCGCCTCGGGCCGCAAGGCCGAAACACCGTCGCAGAACGTGCGCCGCGCCCCGACGCTGTGGGACGGACTCGGAAGTCGCGTCCCACAGCGTCGGGGCTGGGCTTCCACCGAACCGCGCAGAATCTCGCGCGCAGCCCTTCCGCGCACCTGTTTGCAACGGGCTCCGGACGTCTGTAGGGTGCGCCGCGAACCTCAAAACCGTTCCTCTTCGAGGGACGTCAGCGCCGGGATCTGCGACCCGGACATGGAGTCCTCCACCAGGTAGAACAACGGAGAGATGTTCCGAAAGGAACGTGCGATTCAAGTGCGTGCCGCGGGTGATCCAGCAGCGCGCGTCGAATCAACCCAGCCACCCCGGCTGACCACAACGGGAGACGGCCCCAAAAGGGCCAGTGATCGCGGCGGAACGCGGGAATTCCAGCTGTTTCGCTTCGATCCACAGCCGCCCCGGCTGACCCAAAGCGGGAGATGCCCACAAGGCATATCGCAGATGTTCCACTGACCAAACGGAACCGCCGCCCGCGACAAGGGCAAGCGCGAGAGCAGTGCCGGCGCCGTCCGCGAGGACGAAACGGGTGCGAATAGGATGAACGGATTAGTGACCCGCGATTCCGCTCAGCGTCGACAGATCGCAAGCATCGGTCGAATGCGAGTCCTTACTTACACCACAACTCGACCGCTTGCCCCGCCAGCTGCCGACCGGCTGCCGCCCCGTTGTTGCCCGCCCGTTCCCGGTCGATCCCACGGCGACGGCGCGAACGCGCAGTCTGCAAATCCGGCTTCCGCCAGCCACACCGCATGAGAGGTGTCGAGCGGCCGTCGCCCGGCTCTAGGAAGCGAAGGAACCGCGCGGCAGAAGCGGCGTCCACTCCCGTCCATTGGCCGTGCCGGCACACCAGAACACCGGCAGCGTGTTGTTCGGTATTGTGTTGTGGAACGACACCAAAGCGCCCATGTTGCCGAATCCCAACGGGTTCTGACGGACAAGCTGTCGCCCGATCTGGAGCATGGCTTCCTCCGCGAAGGCGCGGTCGCCGTCATCCTCGAAGATGCCGGCGTCCGGCGCGAAGGCCCTGACTTCATCGTCGAACGTCGTCATCGCCAGGACCTGCACTTGGGAGAACTTCCGCCTCACACGCCTGACGGCCTCCGGAAACGCCGTTTGCAGGCAGCACACCACGCGCCCTTCCGCCGCCAGTTCCGCGAACAACTCCGCATCCAGCGACCACAGCCGGTCCAAGCCCTTCGCCAGCGTCCTGCCGGTTCCGGCGAAATCGTCCACCACTACGAGCATCGGATCGTCGTCCAGATGGGCGCGCGCCCATGTCGGCATCCCGTCGATCGAGGCGCACTTGCCTGGGCTCATCCGCCTCGCCAGTTCCCGCGCCGTCGCCGCGCCGCTCTTGGTGTCCGAGTCGACGTGGCCGAGGTAGAGGTTGTCCGACCTGCGCCGCACGATGCGCCATACGCCGTCCCCGACCTCACGCCGCCGCGCGTTCAGCGAGTCGACCATGTTGGCCAGTCCGTTGACGTTGGCCCCCTGCGTCACGAAGCCCTTCTCCGCGAGCCGCTTGAGCAGCAGGAACGCCACCTCGATGCGGCTCTCGTCGTCGAACTGTCGCAGCCAGCGACGCACCTCCGCCACGTCCTTCTGCCGCCCCAAGTACACCAGCCGCTCCGTGACCGCCAGCAGATCGTCCTCGTCGATCGGAAATCCCGTCGTCTCGACGATGGCGAACACCGGCTCCTCCGCGGGGGCCTGGGCTGCCACCTCCTCCTGGTATCCGCGCCACGCGGGCAGCAGCTCATGTTCGCCGTTGTCGAGCAGCCAATCCCGGAACACCGGCAGTTCGACTTCCACCCACCGCCGGCCCTTCGGCCGGGACAGGACGCGGCGCCGCAACAGATCCGCCTCCACGTCCCGCAGGTCCTGCAGCGGCAGGCGCTCCCCGGGCTCCAATCCGAGTTGGTCCTGCGCCGCGACCACATCCTCGAGCGACTCGTACCTGCCCAATCCCAGCGTCGCGACGCACGCGAGAAACAGGCAGTTCGCCGCCACCGACCGCTCCTTGTCGGCCGGATCGAGCTCCGGCACGTCGGCCCAGAAGTGGGCAAAGTTGGTTGGCCCGAGTTCCCGCACGACGCTGCGCCGCACGTACTCGAAGTCGCTCGTCCCGACGAACGTCCGCCGTTCCTGCGCACAGCGCTGGAACACCTTGCCCGCCACCAGGTGCATGTAGAAGGGGTTGCCCTTGCAGTAATCCACAATGCGCTTGACCGCTTCGTCTTCGTACTCGATCTTGCCGCTCACTGGCTCGCGGATCAGCGCCGCGCAGTCCGCCTCCGCCTCGATCCTGTCGAGCGACCTGTTCATCCACTTGTTCAGGTCCGCGGCGTGGCGTTGGTAGATGCTGTTCATCCGCTCGCTGCCGACGAACATGAACGTCAGGCCCACTTCCGACAGGGAACGAAGCGCCTTCACGAACTGCTTGCCCCGCTCGCCGAGGTAGAAGGCCGGGTCCAGGTCGTCGAACTCGTCGATGATGACCAGCATCTTGCGGCCGCTGTCCCGCGCCAGCGCCTCCACGAAGGGGACGAGCGGCCCGAGACCGGCCCGAAACTCTTCCTCGACGGGCGGCTCACCGCCTACGCCCAACGCCTCCACCAGCCGCGTAGCCACCCGGTGACCCAACTGGCCCTCGTGCAGTGCCGCCAATTCGCCCATCCGCAACACGATGCAGACCATGTCACCGCGCTCCCGCAGGTCCGCCGCCAGCACCTGCAACACCGAGGTCTTCCCGACCCGCTTCTGTCCCCACAGGAAGGTCGACGTCTCGTTCGACACGTCGAGCTCGAGGGTTCCGAGGAACGAATCGCGACCGTAGAGTCCTTCCTTGTCACGGATCGGGTTGATCCCGTAAGGCGGGTTCCTGAGAAGGCCCTCCCAGTCCGGCTGCGTTGCCTGCTGTTCGAACTCGAGCCTCTGGCCGAACTCAAGCGCCCGCCCGTTGACGGTCTCGCAAGCAACCACCGCGTCCAGCCGCAGCGTCCGGCCCGTCGGCGCGCCCGCCAGCACAAGACGAATCAACCGTTCGGCACCGGGTCCGAGCTCGAACGGCTCGTGCGGTTCGGACGCGGAGAGCGACACCGGCCCCGTCGGCTCGGCGGTTCGCACGCGGACCCCTAGCGCCATCCCGTCGCCTTCGTTCACCACCCGCACCGGGAACTCCACCTGTTCCGCGCCCCGGCCCAGATCGAGCTTGAACGCCCCGCCGGCGATCGCCAACTTCGGCCGCATCATCTCGTCGCTGGCCTGCGTGCCCTCTTCGATCAAGCGCGACATGTGCCGGGCCACGGGTTCGAAGACCGTCCGCCGCAGTCGGTGGTCCATGTCCACGCCCAGCGAATCGAGCGCCCGTTGCACCTGCTGCCGGAGATCCCTGGCGCGCATGGGAATGCTGTCGGCTTCGTACTTCTCGCAGCTCTCGCAGAACTTTCGGAAGACCGCGCCGAGCAGCACCTCCACCTCGCGCAGCGTTTGCCGTTCCCCCGCCAGCGCGTACGGCGCGTAGGCGTGCGCCCGCTTGATGACATCCGTGGACGGCAGCTTGGCGGCGACGACCGCGGACTCGCAGAACCTGTCCGCCGCCGCCACCAGCGCCGACTGCGCCTCCCTCGTCTTCGCCGTGGCTGCGCGCATCACGGCGTCCCGCCTCGCCTTGGCCGGTATCTCGAACAGCGCGTTCAGCGCGTCCGTCGCCCGGTAGTACAGGTCCCCCACCTTTGGCGGCAGTTTCCGCCCGGCGTCCTCCATCCGCAGCGTCGCGTGCACCAGCGCCAGGGCAAGCTGGTCGTCGACGAACTTGTCGGCGTTCCGCAGCAGGTCCGCGACGCCGTTCATCTCGACATCCACGGGATTTGACGACGCCCAGCGCGACACGATGTTGACGAAAGTCCTCTCGACGTCCGCATCCATGATCGTGTCGAGCTGCGACGCGTACGCCTCGCCGACGCCGAGGTTGTCTCCGCTGCCCCGGTACCGGTCGAGCAACGCCTGAAACCCGGCCTCGTCGTCCTCGTCCGGTGCGGCCATCGCGCCGTCCTCGACGACCGCCTCGCCGCCCTCGGCGGCAACCGATCCGTCGATGTCCTTCAGGAGCGTAACCACCGGGCGGCGCCCACCGGCCAATGCGAGTTCCTCCGGAAACCACGCAACAAGCTCCGCGAGCGTTTTCGCCCCGTAGTCCGTCTCGCGGAAGCCCCTGTGAGTGCGCTGCAGGAGGCGGTTCTTCAGCACGCCGAGTTCCATCCTCCGCCAGTTCCGCTTTCTCTTCGCCCGCGCATCCGCGAACGCTCGCAGGACCAGCGCCAGAAACTGGTCCTCCGATCGCTTTCCGTCCATTTTCAATGCCGAGTTCCTTCCACTGCTCCCTGCAACCGCACCCGCGCGGAACGGCGGCTCCGCGACCGCCTACCGAGTGCTCGATGAACCAGGCATTCTACCCGCGGCGTCCTGGCCGGAGGACTTTTTGCGGCTCTCACGCAGCTGTCACGCGTTGCCGATACGCCCGCCATTCACCACGTTTGCCGTCATCGATTCCGGCGCTCTCCTGGGCGTGCGCGTCCTAGTCGACACGACACCCATCCGCGACACCCGCGGCGCGGTCGGGCGGGTGGTCGTCGCGCTACGGGACCTGGCCCGGTTCGAGGCGCTGGAGCGCTCGCGGGCGGAGATTCCTCGGTTACAAGTGACGGGCAATACCGAGTGCTCGACTGATGCCGAAGTAACACATCGGGTCAGAGCGGACTCGCACTTCCCTCAGAGTTCCATACCTCGACCATTAAGCGCGCCCGCTGTCGTCCGACCGTCCAGTTCCACGAATCTCCGACTGCGACTGCTCACCTGTCAACCAACGTGCAATGTACTCGACCATCTCGCCGAACTCACGCCTCTCAGACCCACGAATGGAGCATTCCCACACCGTCAGGCATCGCCAACCCGCAGCGTGAAGCTCCCCGCGTACGCGCGCGTCCCGCTCTCGGTTCCGAATCAACTTCTCCTTCCAAAACGCCGGCCGACTCGTGGGTCTGCGAAACAGGAAACAATCATGCATGTGCCAGAAACAACCGTTGACGAAGATGACCGCGTTGAACCTGCGAAACACGATGTCCGGCCTTCCTGGGAGACCCTTCACGTGAACCCGATACCGAAAGCCACGCGCATGCAGCGCCTTCCTCACAGCCAATTCGAGTGTGGTATCCGCCCCGCGGATCGATGCCATGATCCGGCTGCGGGTCGCCCGATCTACCCTGTCTACCACTGTCTTCTGCCCGCCGGGGTGAGCTTGCTGAACACCGCGACCTCGTATCGCAGGCTAATGCGCGTTCCTGCGAACCTGCGCCCGGCCCCGGACTTCCCAACGCCATCCATCACGCAGATTGGTAGCTAGACGTCTCCATGGGAGATGATCTTCAGCACCCATCCACCTACGCGACGACCGATAGGCTCTCCGAACCGACCGCCTGGTCCTCCAGGGAGCCGCCGGTGCCATTGAGTTCCGACGCACAACCAGGCATTAGTACGTTGTTGAACCAGCATCCGACAATCATCCCTGCATAGATCGGGGATCGCCTCTCCGACAGCTTCGCCTCACCGATCAGCGACTCGTTGCCTGACAACGATGCCGTCAGCACATGCCTAACCCTTTGCCACACTACTGCACTGTCCAGCTCGCCTATGCGTTGTCCAACCTCCCCCGCTAGCCGTCCCAGCTCATCCAACACTTCAAAGGGCCCAATCCCCGACATGCGATGCAGCCAAACTTGCTGAAGCGACCAGTGCGGATCACCGCCCGCTAGCGCGCCCGACAGCGAGGCACCCCTCACGCCGAGGGCCGAGAACTCTTCAGCAACAGCCCAATCATCCGCCAACAACGATAGGGTCGCCGACTCCAGGCCAGTCACTCTGACATCCCTCGGCGTCCCATATCGGAAGTCCACGCCCCACTTGGGAGTGCCACTGTCGAACGAGTTCGACATCTGAAATCTCATACCGCTCTTGAACCTCAAACCCGGTATCGCAGCCCGGAATCGACGTCTGTCGGGAAAGCGGTGCTTGGCGGTTCTGGGTAGAGTCTCCGGTGGACGTTCTCGCGCAAGCGGAACCTGCTTTCGTTCCCACGGATGCCTCAGCCGTCCGGCCGAAACTCCACGCAGCGCACAGCCAATGTAGTACGAAAAGAGAGGCGGCAGCGCGTTACCGATCAACTGAATCTTGGCAGTGTAGGACGGCGCGAAGAAGCCGAATGCCCCGGGGAACCCCTGCAAGGACGCCCGCTCTCGAATCGTGAGCCGCCTAAAATCCCCAGTCGCCCTGGTGTCCTCAATCACGATGCTCTCACGCGACACCTTGGTACATGTCGCCGTCAGCGTTCGGGACGGGCGGTCCGAGTCATCGGGGAACCCCATCCGGTTGTAGACCGGATGGTGAGTCTTAGCCTCCACATTCAGACGCACCTCTTCGTCCGTCAACGGGTTCTCAACAATGTGGTCAGATAGACTCTCGAGAGGTATACGGGTCCCGTACATCATGTCCTCGTAACATTCCGTTCCAAACGAACCAATGACGTCGCGAAGTGTGAGAGACGGCGTCCTCGACCTATAGCTCAACAACAGATCCTCGGGAAATCTCCCGACAATGCACCGCTTCCGGCGTTGCGGAAGGCCAAACTCCGACAGGTCAACTACACGGATAGAGTCGACAAGGTGGGCAAATTCCACCAGCTCCCCGCCGTTCGACATTTCTGCTTCGATGATCTTCGCGACTCTCGGTACGTTTTCCATGACCCAGAATCTCGGCTGGACATGTGCCACCACTGCCAGAAAAGCCCGCAGGTCGACCATCCCGTCAACGAGATCGCCCGAACCACCCTTGTTGGAGTAGGAGAACTGCGTACATGGCGGGCTTCCGACAACCACATCCACGTCTGAAGGTAGCGATGCGAGATCCAGAGATCGCATATCGCACTCTCGCACACTATCACCCAAGTTCTTCGCGTACGTTTCTACTGCCGTCGGGGAAATGTCGATGCCTTCAACTACACGCACGCCGGACAATTCCAACCCAAGTGACCACCCGCCTACGCCGCAATAAAGGTCTATGGCCTTTAGCTGTCTCAACTCTCTAACAACCTTTTTTGGATCCTAAAGTCGAACGGCCTCGACGGCCACCCACCCTCATCCCTTCTCGTCCCCGTCTTACCACCAAATGCAATCGCGGAAATCATGAGTTCGCTGACATCCGGTACTCGGTGGCCAAAACATCCCAACCGCGCGGCGTTTCGGGTCCGAAAAAGAACTCGTAAGGCCCTCTGATCACACGGGGCTCGTAGTCCTGGCGCTGCATCTGCGACCGATCGACGAGGTAAAGTGCATAGCGTTCGCCTTCACGTTTCGCGCATTCAATCTCGTTGACTGTCCAATAGAATCTCGGGGTTCCAACGAAAGACTTCACCTCAATGAAGCAGTTGTGGACAATCGACGACCGATCACGAAAGGACAGAACATCGAACCCCGCGTTCGCGTGACGATCTGAAATGCGACGAATCTGCCTCCTAAGCGGATGGTCCTTCAGACGGCTCCTTTCAAACGCCACTACCCGTTCCTCTGCTTTAAGGCCCGCTTCGGCGCTCTCAGCCAGCCTTCGCTGCAGATCATCCGCACTTAGAGTCCCTAGGGAGAGTGCGTCATTTGACCGGGCTACGGCCTCAACAAACCGATCGGCATACTGTTTTCCAACTCTCCAAGTTGTCGACGTCAAGCGGTCTCGATGGAACACTCCGACATCGACAAGCAACGCACCGAGCCCCAAGTGCCTGCCGGGCGCACGTTTGGCGTCAACCCACACTTCGTCCGTGCCATCCACTAGCACTAACGCGTCCCCAAGCGTGGGCGCGAGACGTTCCGCGAGCACGTAATCCACGAGCCGAGCGCCTAACACGTCTGCTCGCTCGACTACCTCCGAACTCGAAACTTGGTCACCGCGCACCTTCACGATGCCCAGATCGTCGAGCAACTCAATGGTGTTCTGGATCTTTACACGCGACGCGCGAAACAAGACCGCCACGTTCTCGACGAGCGAGGAAGCTGCCACCGCGCCGCCATGGCTGTGAATGTACTCGATCAGCCCAAGTGTCGCACTCGCGCCAATCACGCCTTCAGCTCGCCTTGCGTTGCTCATATGCGCGAATGACTGCTTTGATGTCTTCCACCGACTCGTCTTCTGAAAACACCAAGTCGAAGAGGGGAATGTCGTCCGTATCGATGAGTTTGGTCATCCGCTCTTCCTTGATCACCAAACGCTCGTCAATGACCTGCTCGACGGTATCGTCAGATACCAGGTAGTAGTACATTTTCGGCGATCCCCCGTCCGGATCGTACCGATGAATTCGATCTTTTGACTGGATGAACTTCGCTGCATTGAAGTCTCGATCGAAGTAGATCGCAGTGTCCGCCGCCTTATGTAGGGAGATCGACTCACCGATCGCCTGCGGGTTCGCAATGAGAACCGCCGTTCGGGACGTGGTGTTGAACTCGCGGATAATCCGTTCTCGGCTCTGCAATCCACTTGCCTCTTCCACGTCTGAGTCGGCAATAGGCGTTGCTCCAGAAATGACATTGACGATCTCAGCACTGCAGGACAGTTCCTCCAGTAACATTGCAAGATTGCCTATGAAGTACGACCAGACTACGACCTTTCGTTCGCGCTCAACGATGTCCCTAACCAGCCGTCGCACCTCCGCGAGCTTTTCCAATTGCTTTGCCGAGTCAAAATCCTCCACGCGCTGTGCGATCGCCACCTCAGCGCCTGATACCGGAATCCGATCTCCCGGATGGAACACGCCATCCGCGTCTAACGGGCCAAGGAGCAGCGAGGGGTTCGTCGCGGCTTGCCGCAAACGGATGAGCCGTGCCCTTAACAACGTGGACGTGCGCGAATCTACGCCTTCCCGGATTCTTGGAACGATCAACTGCTCGATATCGCGGTAGATCGAACGTTGCTCTGCGCCCATCGGCACGACTACACGGGTTTCCGAGGTCGGCGCCAGACCAAGGTCGCGCTTCCTTATGCGAGTGAAAAACGGTCGAACTCTCTCCTTGAGATTCGCCACCGCTGCTGGAAGGTGACCCGCCGTCATGGCTCGCAGCGTTCCAAGCGGGAAGCCAATGATGTTTCGATCGGGGTGGATGAAACGAAACAGGTTGTTCAGGTCCTCGTACCCGTTCGGTGCCGGCGTACCAGTCAGCACAACTCGAGATGCCGCAAATGGCGCTGTTCTCAGTACGGACGCTGCCCACTCACCGTCGTCGCGCTTTACGTAGTGGGCCTCATCCAAGACCAGCATCACACGTCGCTCAGAACTGTCAATGAAGTCGCGAAAGTCCGTCTCCGCTCCCATGAAGGACTGATACGATGTCAGCGTCATCTCGACGTCCCGCTCAGCGAATCGGTGACCCCTCAGGTACGCGTGTCTTTCGTGGACAGGTACTATCCCGGAAACTCGTTTCCCCTTCGCCTCTCTTCCGAAGAGCGCGTGGTACTCATCCTCCCATGCCCTGAAAGAGGATAGCGGCCCAATCACCAAAAGGTGGTCTACACGACGGTGCCGCGCGACCTGAGCCTTCAGGTAGGCATACGCTGCCAGTACAATCGTCGTCTTGCCAGATCCGGGAACCGAGAAGTTGCAGCAATGTTGAGAGAACGCGAGGTGGTACGCCGATAAGAGCTGAAGAGGATAGAGCGTCCTACCTGGGCACGTTTCAGAGATCGTGATGGCGAACTCCTCCAACCCTTCGGGCTTTACCTCGCCATGCCAAATGGCTTCCGCCGAGCGGGAAAACTCTTCAAAGTGCTCCTCATCGGCGCGAACAGCCCGCATCGAGCTGGATAGCTCGTCGGCTTCGCCAACGCTGATGCCGATTCGCTCCAGAATTTTCTCAAGCGTGCGGTAGACAGGCGAAAGGTCTTGGTCAGAGCAAGGGATAACGACACGTCCCTCTGACTGGAACTCACCGCCTTGTTTGCGCAGGAAAGCCGCGAATAACCGGCTCCGACGTAGGCTCTCCAGCCCACCAGTAATGACCAGTCCGTGTGACTGTTCGTCAAAGTCGACTACCAGAGCCATCTCGTCATACCTTTAGCCGGTTGTTGATACGTCGAGCTGTTCAGGTCGCTAGTTTGACCGTCTCTCATGCCGCTCAATCTTCTTCTTCATGGCGAAGGTGAGTCTGCTTATCTCCTTTATCATCTCTCGACAGGTAGGATCCGCCAGCAATCCCGGGCTTCCGGCATCAATCCTGCGCAACGAATTCAGTGCCCGCGTCAGCAAGCGGGGTGGTTCAAGCTCCTCGACGACATCCTCCAGCGCGTCCTCGGAGATTCCGAAGCTCCGCTTCACCGCAGGATCGACGGAGTCCTTCCACTCATCATCACGCGCTCTGGCGGCATCAACGAGCGTCTTGAGATCAGGGTATTTGTTGGCATACTCCTGTAGTGACCCCATCTTTTCCGTGATCGGCTCAACCTGTTGTCTATGTTGCTCCGCGAAGGGTCGCCAAATCTTCTCGTGAGCAAAGAAACTCTTCTTTCCAGAGCCCTCATGGGAAATCGCTCTGTATGTCTTATTCGTGCCAGTGAAATTCGAGCCGAGCCGGATGTAATCGAACTGTATGGCTTTGAGCTCCAGAAGATCTATATCCGGCTCGAACGCCCACTGAATCTGTCCCTTGCCTCCTTCAAGTCGGACAAGATCGCTGTAGAGGTCAACGAACATTCCTTCTTTCGTACCACCACCATCCTCTTTGAGCATGTTGTAGAGCCCCGGGCATCCAATGTGGTCGAGATACTCGTCCATCAGGGACATGATGCCGATCAATCTCTTGACCCGATATTCTGACTCCCCCATGAGTTGGGCGATCTCCGGGATGTCGATTCCGAGTGCTTCTTTGAGCCGCTTCGCATGCAGATACTTTTCCAGGGGCCCATAATCAAGAATCGCGTCCTCGCCTAACTGGTACTGTGTCTCTAACCGGACGATTTCCTCCTCGTTCTCGTCATAAGCGTCGGGGAGGATTACCGCTTCGAAATACTGCTTTTCACTTTCTGCCTTTTCGACTCTTCGAAGTAGCATCGCGCGGCGGTTGCCGTCGATGATCACTCCATCCAGCGTGACGATCCCTGGTCGCTGCTGCCCTTTTCGTCCTAAGTCCTCAAGCGTCCGTCTGTTTCTGCCTCTATTGGTGTCCCAGAGGAACCTCCCGATTTGATTGTGTAGATCGTCGTCATATTCGTCATCACCGACCGCATGCTCCTGTTGCCACGTCAGCATCTCGCTCTCTAGACGGCCGTTGTGCCGGTTGTAAACCAGCAGGTCCAGATCGATTCGGTGCACGGGGTGAATCTCGGACACCCCCTTGTAGTAGAGCTTGCTCTGACTGATCGCCTTACCAGGGCTCTGCCTGAGTTGTGCAAGTTGCTGCTGGCGTACGTCGCGTGCGAGTACCATTCCGAATCCTGCTCCCCGTTGACTGTGCTTCAGATGTCCAAGGAGCTTAGCCAGCCCGAGGGGTCCTCGCAAATCAGTGTGCCCATCTGCTGACGAGCGGGAGAATCCCTTTCGATCGCGAAGACGGCGATCGTGAAGACGGCGACCGCGCACAAGAGCCGCCGACCTTTGGTCACCCCGGCTTCCTCGATATCCCGTGGGCGGTGAAGAGCTGAAGGGGGAAGGCGCAGTTACGCGAATTGAGAATGGCTAGCCGCCTCCAAAGATGTGATTACCTTACTGATAACGGCAAGTGTGAGAGGGAAAAATAGCTATTTACAACAGTCAGTTACGCCAAGTTAGTGGTGGAGGCGGCGGGAGTCGAACCCGCGTCCGTCGGTCCTCCATCGTCGGATCTACATGCTTAGTTTCGTCTATTGCTTTAGCCCGCGGGCGACCCGACGAACAGGGTGCCCTGAGGCGATTCCCTAAGGTTTAGCCTCCGGAGTCGGGACATCCTCCGGCCGCGATCCCGTGAACTTGCCCCCGATGGACCGCCACGGGCAGCAGGCCATCGAGGTTAGCCTCAAGCGGCTAGTGCGTAGTTGTCGTCGTTGGCAACTATTTCAGGTTGCAGCAATGGATTTACGAGAGTTGCTACCCTCTCGGCATGCACCTTCGACTTCGATACCGCCGTCGAAACCAGATCGCCCCCAAGGGTGTCGAAACGGTCACGCATTGTAGCAGGATCGCCCTCCGCCACCGCCGGTCGGCCGCCGCGGCGCTCGGGCTCCTGGTGGTGGTCACCCAGGCCGCCCTTTCCGCGCCGGCCGCCCCAGGCGAGCGCGCCCGGGACCACCTCGCCCGCGCCATCGAGCACATCCAGGCGGAGCGCTACGCGCTGGCGCGCAGCTACCTCGAACCGGTGCTCCTGAGCCCCTGGATCACCTCGCGCCAGCGCGCCCGCGCGTACTACTACCGCGGCTTCGCCTTCGCCTCGGAGGAAATGTACGTCTCCGCGGCGCAGGACTACGTGCGCGCGCTCGAGTTCCATCCGAGCCTGCCGCAGGCGCTGTCCGGACTCGCGCACCTCTACGGCGAGGGGCTCGGACTGGTCCGGGACGATGCGGCGGCCTTCCGGCTCGCGCTGAAGGCCGCGCGGGGCGGTGACGGGGCCGCGCGCGTCCGGGTCGGGGTGTCCTACCTCGGCAGCGATATCGCCCGGGCCCGTTACTGGCTCCAGGCCGCGGCGGAGGACGGCTATGTCCCGGCCTACGTCCACCTGGCCCGCAGCTTCAGGCGTTCGTTCGCGGACACGCCGGACCCGGCCGCCGCGCGGCATTGGTACGAACGGGCCGAGGGCGCCGGCAGCGTGGAGGCGACGCTGGCCCTCGGCCACATGTTCCGGAACGGGGAGCTCGGCCCCCCCGACCCGGGCGAGGCGGCGCGGCGGTTCGAACGGGCATCCGCCGCGGGCTCCGGGCATGCGCAGGCGGCGCTCGCCCACCTGTACGTCGGCGGTGAGGGCGTGCCCAGGGATCTCCGCCGCGCCCACGCCCTCTACACGGAAGCCGCGACCCGGCATGTCGCGGCCGCCTACACGGGGCTCGGCCACCTGTACGAGACGGGCGCTGGAACCGCGCGCAACGAGATCCTGGCCGAGCGTTGGTATCGGCGCGGCGCCGACGCGGACGAGGCGGTCGCCCAGTACCGCCTCGGGCGCCTGCTGCTCGTGGACCGCTCGGGCGACCGTCTCGAAGAGGCCGTGCACTGGCTCCAGCGCGCCGCCGGCGCGGGTCACGCGGCGGCGCAGAATGCGGCGGCCTGGATTCTGGCCACGTCGCCCCGCGACGCGGTGCGCAACGGCGCGCTCGCGGTACACCTCGCCGAGCGGGCGGTGGCACAGGCGGAGGACGCGGACACCCTCGACACCCTGGCGGCCGCGTTGGCGGAGGAGGGGGACTTTCCCCGCGCGATCGCATCGCAACGCCTGGCGCTCGCGCGCCTCGACGCGGACGACGAACGCCGCGCGGAACTGCTCGCGCGCCTGGCCAGCTACGAGGCCAGCCGGCCCTGGCGGGAGTAACGGGCGTGCCGCGGCTCCGGCGTCATGCGCCCAGCTTGTCGAAAACGTCCTCGATCGACGACGCCACCGCATAAAGTTCCGCGGTGTCGCCGTGGGCAAACTCCGTTGCGACGACATGGTCGATGAGGGACAGCAGCGGGTCCCAGTAGCCTTCGCGGTTCGCGAGTACGATCGGTCTGTCGTGCAGGCCGAGCTGTCGCCAGGTGAGGACTTCGATGGTCTCGTCCAACGTGCCGAGCCCGCCCGGCAGCGAGACGAAGGCGTCCGCCAGCTCGAACATCGTCCGCTTGCGCGCATGCATGTCGTCCACCACGACCAGTTCGGTCAGCCCGGTCGCCGGGACCTCGGACTCCATCGAACGCGGAATGACCCCGACCACCCGTCCACCGCCGGCGAGCGCCGCGTCCGCCACGCTCCCCATCAGGCCGACGCCACCGCCGCCGTAGACGATCCCGAGCCCCCGCGCGGCACAGGCGGCCCCGAACGCGCGCGCGTGGTCCGTGAACGCGGCATCGCGTCCCGAGCTCGCGCCGCAGTAGACGCACAACGTCTGGATCTCCCGCAATCCGGCCTCCGTTCCATCCCGTACGAGCGCGCGGGCGCCAACGAAGCGCGAGCTTATCGCAGCCGCGAGGCCCGTCACTGCATGGCGGGCGACGGGCGTTTCTGGTAAAAAGCACGCCGCTTTTCTCGGACTGCGACCGGTGAGCGAAGCCCGGCGGCAAACGCGCATCGTCTACGAAGGCTTCATCGAGCTGGCCCACGGCAACGGCGGCGTTGTCGAGGTCGGGGACCTGGTCGCCTACATGCGCGGACGAAACCGTCCCATGGGCGCATGGCAAGTCCGGGGCGAACTCTCGACGCTCCAGGCGGCGGGACTCGTCGCCGTCGACGAGGAGTCCGCAAGCTGGCGTCCGGTCGAGGGCCAGGACTTCGACTCCGCGTACGCCGCGGGGTAGAGCCATCGGGCTTTGCCGTTCGCGCCGGCGCCCGCAGCGGACTGTCCGCCGCACCCGTGAGATCAGACCTCGGGACGCTACATTGAGCAAACTGACGATCAAGCGTGGCATCAGCGATCAGGCCGGCGCCCGTTCCCTGGTTGCCAAGGCGCGGGAACGCGCGCGGCTGGCATCAAGCAAGGCTCTCGAGCTGGCCGTCGAGGAGACGCGCGCGGCGCGCGAGGGATGACAACACCGCCAGTCACGCGTAGCTGGGCGGAACTGCACATGCGGCGTCACTGACGCGATACCGGTCCGGCGTCGCACAAGCCCGGACTGTCCCCGCCCCCCTCGTCCGCGTACTCTTTGCACCATGAGCGAAGAAACCGAACCCCTCGACTTCGAAGCCGCGCTCGCCGAACTCGAAGCCCTCGTGCAACGGATGGAGACCGGCTCCCTGACCCTGGAGGAGTCCCTCGAGGCGTTCGAGCGCGGTGTGCGGCTGACGCGTCAGTGCCAGGCCGCGCTCGAACGCGCGGAACTGCGGGTCAAGGCGTTGATGGAGGACGGCACGGAGACTCCGGTCCCCGAGGCCGCCTCGGGCGACGATGGCGGATGACGGCGGGGCGTCCGCGGAAGCGGTCACGGCCCGTTTCGCGGCACCGATCGAAGACGCCCTCGCCCGCCACCTCCCCGCCCCCGAGCCCGAGCGGTTCGACCTCTCCCCGAAACTCGCGGAGGCCCTGCGCTACGCCGCGCTCGGCGGGGGCAAGCGGCTGCGGCCCGCCGTCGCCTGCGCGACGTGCGTCTCCCTCGGGGGGCAGCTCGAAGCCGCCGTCGATCCCGCCGCCGCGATCGAGTACGTCCACGCATACTCCCTCGTCCACGACGATCTCCCCGCCATGGACGACGACGACCTCCGCCGCGGGCGGCCCTCGTGCCACATTGCCTTCGACGAGGCGACGGCCGTGCTCGTGGGCGACGGGTTGCAGACCCTGGCGTTCGAGGTGCTCGCCGACGCACCGGGCCTCCCGGAAGCCACCCGGCTGCGCTTGGTCCGGCTGCTCGCGGACGCCGCCGGGTGGCGTGGCATGGTCGGCGGGCAGGCGTGCGACATGGACGCGACCGGCGCTCCGCCGCTGTCGCTGACCCGACTGCAACGCATGCACGCGGCGAAGACGGGCCGGCTCTTCCGCGTAGCCGTGCAGTTCGGTGCGTTATGCGCCCTGCCGGACATCGACGACCGGCGTTTCCGGCACCTCACGACCTTCGGCGAGCGCCTCGGCCTCGCCTTCCAGATCGTGGACGATGTCCTCGACGTCACGCAGTCGAGCGACCAACTCGGGAAACCCGCCGGCTCCGATGCGGCCCTTGGCAAGAACACCTATCCCGCGCTGGTCGGCCTCGACCGGGCACGGTCGCTGGCCCGCGACACGCTCTCCGAAGCGCTTCGCATACTGGAAGGGCTGGGCCTGCGCCACGGTCCGCTCGACGCGCTGGCGCGCGCGACGGTGGAGCGCGTGCGGTAGCGCATGCCGGCGGTCGCGTCGATAGCCACCCGCCTGAGCCGCATCGGTCGCGACTTTCCGGGCATCTCGTCGGGTCGAACGCGCTTTCGGGCGGACGAGTCCGGCGTCCTCGCAGAGATGTCCTTCGACGACAGTCCGGCCGGCACGGCCGCCCGGCTCGCCGTGGAGCACATCCTTCGCCGCCGCCCGCTTCCACCGGGGGCGGCCGTAGCCCGGGACGGCGAGGTCCGGCTGTCGCTCGGGGCCCGCGACGCGCTCGGGTTCGCGCGCGCCCTCGGTTACGCCGGCACGGAGTGTCTCGCGCCGGCGCTGCCCCGGCGCGAACTCGCGACCGTGCCGCTCCCGACGCTGCTGAGTCACGTCCTCATCGCGTTCGAACGGGACTACGGCGAAGCGGGCCCGGAGGCGCCGACGCTCCCCGCCTGGTCCAACGTGCTGCGCGTCTTCGGCGCCGACGCCCTCACCGACCGGGAACTCGGCGCGCGGGCAGTCCTCGCGAAACGCGTCGTCCGCGTCGTGCAGCGCGACCTGACGCGCCTCGGCTGGCTCGAGCGCGGCGCCGCCGGGAGCCGAACGTTCCGGCTGACCGATCGTGGCGTGGGGCTCGAAGCCGCCGGGCGCCGCCGGCTTGCCGAGGTCGAGGCGTCGTGGCGCCGTCGGCACGGTTCCGCCGCGATCGGGCGCCTGCGGGACGCGCTCGCCGAGGTGGTATCGGCCCAGGACCTCGAGTGGCCGTGGTACCTCACCGGCTACGGTCCGGCCGATGCCTCCCTCACGGGCGGCTCGTACCTGCCGGCGGCGCCCGGCCCGCCACGCCTTCCGGGACGCGGGACCGAATGGCCGGCGGTTGCGCGGGACACGGCCCCCGCCGCGACGGAGTTCCCCCTGTCGGCGTTGCTGTCCCAGGTACTGGCGGCGTTCACGGTGGACTACGAGGAAGCGCACCTCGGCCCGCTCGGCGCCGCGTCGGTGTTCCTCTCCCAGGTGCCCGGCGACGCCATCTCCCTGGAGCGGGCGCGCGCCATCTGCGACGTGAGCGGTACCGACAAGTCGACCCCGGAGCGGCATCTCTGCGTGGTCGTCGAACCCGGCCGGCCCAGCGACGGGACGCGGATGGTCCACCTGACGCCCAAGGCGCGGCGGATCCGCGACTCCTACCCCGCGCTGGTCATGGACATCGAGGCCGCCTGGCGGAAGCGATTCGGCGCCGGCGTCCTCGACGGTCTGCGGGGCGCGCTCGAAGCGCTCGACGCCGGCACGGCGCCCGGAACGCCCGACTACCCCGACACCCGGGCGTGGCTCCACCCCGCTTCGATGAAGGCCCGCCGCGCCATGGGGCGCGTCGCCCCGGACGGGCAACCGGTGCACCTGGCGTGGCATTCCGGGCAGTCACGACCGACGGACTGGTAGCGAGCGGACTCAGGTTCCGAGCAGCCGCTCCACCGCCGCGTGCCAGCCGTCCAGCCACGCCGTCCGCGTCGCCGGCGTGACGGCCGGCAGGAAACGGCGTTCGCCCTCCGCCGCCGTCATCGCGGTCGTGTCCTCGATCAGTCCCGCCCCCACCGCCGCCAGGGCGGCCGCGCCGAGGGCCGTGGTCTCCGGCAGCGGCGTCCGTTCCACGGCGACGTCCAGCACGTCCGCCAGGAACTGGCAGAACCAGTCGTTCGCCACCATGCCGCCATCCACCCGCAGGGTCTCGACGGCGACGCCGTCCGCGGCGATCGCGGCCACGAGATCCGCCGTCTGGAAGCCCACGCTCTTGAGCGTGGCGGTGACGATCTCGTCGCGGCCGTCGTCGAGGGTCAGACCCGTGATGGCGCCGCGCACGTCGGCGCGCCAGTGCGGAGCACCAAGACCGGTGAAGGCCGGCACGACATGCACGCCCCGCGTGTCGCCGCCGATCCGGCGCGCGATGGCCTCCGTCTCGGCCGCCGACCCGATCAGACCGAGCCGGTCCCGCAGCCACTTCACGGCGACGCCGGCCACGAAGATGCTGCCTTCCAGGGCGAACGTCGTCTCGCCGCCCAGCCGGTAGCCGACGGTCGTCAGCAGCCGCGCGTCCGACGCCGGCTTCGCCGCGCCCGTGTTCGTCATCAGGAAGCAGCCGGTACCGTAGGTGCTCTTGGTCATCCCGGGGCGCAGGCAGCCCTGGCCGACGAGGGCCGCCTGCTGGTCCCCCGCCACGCCCCGGACCGGGATCGCCGCCCCGAAGTGGGACGCGTCGCAGACGCCGAAGTCGTCGACGCAGTCCTTCACCTCCGGCAGCAGCGCGACCGGGATGTCGAAATAGTCGAGCAGCGTGTCGCTCCACGCGTGGTGGGCGATGTCGTAGAGCTGCGTGCGGGACGCGTTCGTCGCGTCGGTGCAGTGGCGCCGGCCGCCGGTGAACCGCCAGACGAGGAAGCTGTCAATCGTGCCGAAGCATAGCCGGCCGCCCCGCGCCGCCGCGCGCACGCCGTCCCGCTCCAGGAGCCAGGCGAGCTTGGTGCTCGAGAAGTACGGGTCGACCACGAGCCCCGTCACGTCGCGGATGCCCGCCTCGACGCCCTCCCGGACCATGTCCGCACAGCGGTCCGCCGTACGCCGGTCCTGCCAGACGATGGCCGGATGGACGGCCTGTCCCGTTTGCGCGTCCCAGACGACGGTGGTCTCGCGCTGGTTCGCTATGCCCATGGCCGCGATGTTGGAGGCCGCGACTTCGGACGCCGCGAGGGCGTCACGCACCGCGTCCACGGTCGTCCGCCAGATGACCTCGGGGTCCTGCTCCACCCAGCCGTCCGCCGGGAAGGTCGAGTCAAAGTCCCGTTGGCCGACGCCGAGAACAGCGCCCGAAGTGTCGAACACGATCGCGCGCGAGCTGGACGTGCCCTGGTCCACCGCGAGGACGTACGGCATGGATGACTCCCATCGTTTGAACGCAAGATCGTAACAGGCACGCGGCGGGGGGCGGGCCGGCTCAAAACACCCTTGCGCCGCGCACCGGATACTGTATATTCGTACATAAAACGGCCCGCCGGAGGTACGTTTGCCACCGTCCGCCAACCGGGGGAGTTGTCCACAGATCTCCACCGTTTGGTCACCGACGACGCACAAGCCATCAAGTGTTTTTCCCCTTGTGTCTCGCATGCAAACGCTTTATGTTGTGGTCTTGTGCGCGTTCAAACACGACATCTAGGGCCATGCGCCTGACGGTCGGTCCTTGAGACGCGGCGCGAAAGACACGACGAAGACACACGACAGCAGACACGAAAACAGCCACGACAGAAGCGGGGACAAACACCCGGAGCAGCAGCCAGCAGGAGGGCCCTGGATCGATGCAGACACCGACCGCCACGGAATCCACCGGCACCCCGGGCGCGCCAGACGCACCTGAAGACGCACCTGAAACAGCAACGCCAGCTCCGGCCATCCCGACGATCACCCCGTCGCTCGCCGCCACCGCACCGGGACAACTGCGCGTCATCAAGCGGAACGGCACGGTCGCCCCGTACACCGACGACAAGATCGAGGTCGCGATGGCGAAGGCCTTCCTGGCGGTGGAAGGCGGCACGGCGGCGGCCTCCTCGCGCATCCGGGAACGCGTCTCGGCGCTGACCCACCAGGTGACCGGCGTCTTTCAGCGGCGCTTCCCGTCCGGGGGCACGATCCACATCGAGGACATCCAGGACCAGGTCGAACTGGCGCTGATGCGCGCCGGCGAGCACAAGGTGGCGCGCGACTACGTGCTCTACCGCGAGGAGCGGGCGCGCATCCGGGCGGAGCGGCAGCAGTCCGGGGAAGGCGGCGACGCCGCTCCGGCGTTGACCGTCCTCGGCGCGGACGGCGAAACCCGTCCCCTCGACACGGCCCGCATCCAGACCCTCGTGAGCGAGGCCTGCCAGGGACTGCACGACGTCGACGCCGCAGGGATCATCGCCGAAGCCCGCTCCAACATGTACGACGGCATCGAGGAGAAGGACGTGAGCGCGGCCCTCGTCATGGCGGCCCGGACGCTCGTCGAGGAAGAACCCAACTACACCTACGTCGCCGCGCGCCTGCTGCTCGACGAACTCCGCACCGAGGCGCTCGCCTTCATGGACGTGCGCGTCCCCGACGCGACGGACCACCGGGCGACGCAGTCGGAAATGGCCGCGCTCTACGGCCAGGCGCTCCAGGCGTTCATCGCCCGGGGCGCGGAGCTGGAACTGCTCGCGCCGGAGCTCAGACGCTTCGACCTCGACGCGCTCGGCCGGGCGCTCAAGCCCGAACGCGATCTGCAGTTCACCTACCTCGGCCTGCAGACGCTGTACGACCGGTATTTCATCCACTCCGGCGACACCCGCTTCGAGTTGCCGCAGATCTTCTTCATGCGTGTCGCGATGGGGCTCGCCGTGCAGGAGGACGACCGGGAAGCCCGGGCGATCGAGTTCTACAACCTGCTGTCGTCGTTCGACTACATGAGTTCGACCCCGACGCTCTTCAACTCCGGGACGCTGCGCCCGCAGTTGTCCTCGTGCTTCCTGAGCACGGTCTCGGACGATCTCGACGGCATCTACAGCGCCATCCGCGACAACGCGCTGCTCTCGAAGTGGGCCGGCGGTCTCGGCAACGACTGGACGCCGGTGCGCGCCCTCGGCTCCTACATCAAGGGGACGAACGGCAAATCCCAGGGCGTGGTGCCGTTCCTGAAGGTGGTCAACGACACGGCGGTAGCCGTGAACCAGTGCTTCGACCCGGACACGCGGGTGCACACGGCCGACGGCGTCAAGGCCTTGCGCGACGTCGCCGCCGGCGACCTGGTGCTCGGCCAGCGCGGGGCCTACCGCGAGGTCCGGGAGACCTTCACGTACAACCAGACCGATCCGATGGTGGAAGTGCACGTCAAGCACTCGGTCGCGCCGCTGCGGGTCACCGCGGGCCACCCCCTGTGGGCCATCCGCGGCATCCCCATGGAGCAGGCCGGGCGGCGGAGCCTCGACTGGCTGGCGAAAGGCAGGGTCAAGCCCGAATGGATCGATGCCGGGGACCTCGGAACCGGCGACTACGTCGCGCAGGTGATACCGCAGGAGACGGTTCCGGTCGCCGGCTTCGACGAAGACGACGCCCGCATGTACGGCATCCTGCTCGGGGACGGCCATTGCGCGAAGCACGGACTGGAGTGGGGCGTCTCCGGCAACCCGGAGAAAGATGCCCATCTCGACTTCGTGACGGCTTATCTCGACGCGCGGGGGATCCACCACTGGACGACGGGGCGCGGCGAACGCTATCGCCAGATCCACTGGTCCGCGGGCATCGGCCTGCAGCGCGACGGCACTACGGGCCAGTACCGGGGAGCCGGGTTGCGCAACCTCGAGTTCACCCGCGAAGACCTGTACGGGCCGGACGGCCAGAAACGCATCGCCCGCCGCTTCGGCCACCTGCCCCGGTCGCAGACGCTGGCGCTGCTGCAGGGACTGCTGGAGACCGACGGCCACGTCAGCAGGGGCCGGGAAATCACCTTCACGAGCACGTCCGAAGCCCTGGCGGAGGGCGTGCGCTACCAGATGCTGCGTCTGGGCGTACCGACGTCGGGACAGTTCAGGGAGCGTCGCCAGGACCACGAGGGCATCCGCGACGATGGCTCGCGGGTACGGTCCAGAGGTACGGTGCGGAGCTACGACATTCGCATCCCGGCCGTCGCGGAACTGGCCCGGCGGCTGCACGTGAAGCCGCTGACCAAACGGAACTGGCTGGCTGTCGGGAACTGGGTGTTCAGCCGAGTTCGGGAAGTCACGTCCCTGCCCCCGACGCCGTTCGTGATGGACCTCAGGGTGGAGGGCGACGAGTCCTACATGACGACCGGCGCGCTCGCCCACAACGGCGGCAAGCGCAAGGGCGCCGTCTGCTCCTACCTCGAGACCTGGCACCTCGA
>JAJDTI010000014.1 GCA_022827245.1 Pseudomonadales bacterium
TCGAGGCACAGCAGGTGGTTGTTGTCCCGGTCCCCCAGGTCCGCGAGCGCCGCCGGAACGACCTCGTCGCGCGAGCCGTCCGCGCGCTGCACGGTCACGCGATAGAGCGCGCGCTCGGCGTCGCCGGCGTCGTCGCCGTCAGGCCGACGCACGCCGCCGGCCCAGGTCACGCGGACCACCTGTTGAATGCCGTCCGGACAGTCGGACCGTCCGTCCCCAGTTACCACCTCCGCCACCACGAGAAAGGGGCCTGCGTCGAGCGGTGTGACATGCGTCTGCGTTCCCCGGAAGTTGACCGGACCACCCCTCACGCCATCCGAGAACAGGTCGTCGACAACGAGCACCTGCACCGGTGGGTCGTCGGCCGCGTCACCGAGTTCACCGATCAGCAGCACGGTCCTGAGTTCGCCGGCATCGCCGGCGGGCCTGAGCGTTGCGCAGGTGGGAGTGCGCTCGGCCCCCGACCGCGTGACCACCTGGAAGTCCTCGGGCTGCAGCGTTTCGGCGTCCACGGTATGAGACAGCACGACCGGCATGCCGTCCTCGCCTGATGCGCCCAGGCAGAGGAGATTCGCGCCGAACGGCAAGTCGTTGTCCAACCCGAAAAAGGCGGACAGCGGGCGCGCCGTCTGGTCGTTCGCAGCCTGCGCGGCAAGCGCCGGGGCCAGGCAAATCGCCGCCAGGCCCGCCGCGACGACGTAGCGGGACGCCTTGAGGCGCGCCTTCATCGGTTCACCCCGTTCAGCGACGCGTGGACCGCGCGGGTCAGGCTGACCGTGCGGGGATCGTCGTCCCCGACCATCTGCATCTTGTTCATGACGTAGCCGAAACCGATGTCGGCCTGCGGGTCGGCGAAGCCGACCGAGCCGCCGGCGCCCCCGTGCCCGAAGGCGCCGTCCTGGACCATGTTTCCGCCTTCCAGGTACAGGTAGAACCCCGGGCCGAAGCGGCTGCGGGTGCCCATCACCTCGTCGGGACCCTCGGCCAGCGGAGTGGACGCCCGTCGGACCGTCTCGTCCGTGAACAGCCGCACGCCGTCGACCCCGTCGCCGATCAACGAGGCATACATGCGGGCGAGCGAGCGCGCGTCGGTGATGCCGTTCCCCGCCGGAAGCTCGGCGGCGCGGAACCCGCGGCTGTTCAGGTCGAGCGGCGTGGTGGTCTGCTCCCTGGTGAGGTAGGACTTCTGGTCCGTCGCCGCCTCGAGCATCTCGCGCGCCCGCTCCCCCTTCGGCTCGATCTCGGGATCTTCCAGGTCGATCTCGATCATCGGGCTCACCCGGCTCTCCTCGCTCGCCGGCAGGCCGATCCAGAAGTCGAGTCCAAGGGGGCCCGCGACCTCGTCGGCGAAGAACGTCCCGAGACTCTTGCCGCTGATCCTGCGGACGACCTCACCGACCAGCCAGCCGTAGGTCATGGCGTGGTAGCCGTGCGTGGTCCCCGGCTCCCACACCGGGCGCTGCCCCGCGAGCGCGCGGACGGGTGGCTCCCACGCGAGGAAGTCCTCGATCGCGAGCGGCTCGTCGAGGGCGGGGAGTCCGACCTGGTGGCATAGCAGGTGGCGCACCGGGATGTCCTGCTTGCCGGCGGCGGCGAACTCCGGCCAGTACCGGGCGACCGGCGCGTCGAGGTCGAGTTCGCCGCGCTGGACGAGGAGGTTGGCGCAGATCGCGGTCGCCCCTTTCGTGCTCGAGGCCACCACGATGATGCTGTCCTCGGCCCACGGCCGGCCGGTCTCCGCGTCGGCCACCCCGCCCCAGAGATCCACGACCTTCTCGCCACGGTGATACGCGCTGCAGGCCGCGCCGACCTCGCCGTTGTGCTCGAAGTTCGCCGCAAAGGCGTCCCTGACGCGCTCGAAGCCCGGGGCCACTTCACCGTGTACCTGACTCATGTCCACGTGCTCCTGACGAGATCGGCGGGGCAGCTTAACCCGGAAATCTCACCAAGGACCGCGCCGGGGAAGGTCCGCAAGATGACCCGCAACGGGCGGCTCGCACATCGCGGGGATCTGCGCGTCCAGCACTTCGGCGAGTACCGGGGCGCCCGCCGCGATCGGTACGGCGACGATCACGGCGTCCAGCCCGGCGTGCCCAAGGAGTGGCGCGTGTGGGTATCCTGCTTCGGCATCGCCGGCTTCCAGACCCGGCTCCCGGAGGCACACCATGACGTCTACGAAAGGAAACCGCGCTTGGGTGCAGGACATTCTCCAGCACGCGACAGAGCGCGGCGAGATCCGGCCCGGCCTGACGCTCCACGACATCGCGGACGCCTGACGTCGCGCCATGCCGCGTCCTCGCCGCCACCTGGTGCTGGCGTCCCTCTTCCTGGGCGTCGGCTGCGGCGCGCTGGCCGACGGCCGTCAACACGACGCCGGGGGCGCACCCTGCAGCTTCACGCCCGCGACCGACGCGAGCGACCTCGCACCCGGCCTGATCGTCGGCGCCGAGGTCCTGCTGCCGGAGGGCAGCCGGGCGGGCCACGGCGTCCATGTCCGCTTCAACGGCGGCCTGGGCGCGGTAGGAGAGTTCGACGCCGTGCGCGCGGCGCTTCCCGACGCCGCCGTGCTCGACTGCCGCGGCGCGGCGGTGCTCTCGCCAGGTTTCGTCAACGCGCACGAGCATCCCGCGTACAGCCACGCGTTCCCCGATGCCGGTCTCAACCCCGGCTACGTCCACCGCGACGAATGGCGCCTCGGAACCGATGGGGCACTGCCGCTGCCGATTCCGGAGCGGATCGTTCACGCACCGGGCGATGCGCGAAGCGCCGCAATCCTCCTCGCCATGGAACTCCGTCACCTGCTCGGCGGCGCCACGACGATCGCCGGTCCCGGCGGCTTGCCGGGGGTGGTCCGCAACATCGACCGGCACCAACGGCCGGGCGACATCGAACTCTACGACTACGAAGCCGACGTCGAGGTCTTTCCCTTCTCCTTCCAGGCCGTGGCGGACCTGCGGGAGGAGTGCGCCGGTGGGCCGGCGCACCGGTTTGCGCGCCGGACCGCCGACGACCTGGCGTTCATGGCCTATGTGCCCCATGTCGGCGAGGGCCGGAAAGCGAGTTGTGCCGCACGGGCGGAGGTGGCCCGCTACCTGCGGCGCGTGCAGCGCCGCGACCGGCGCTATGCGCTCGTCCATGGCGTCGCGACGGACCGGCAGGACTACGCGGTCATGCGCGAGTTCGACGTCACGCTGGTCTGGTCGCCCCGTTCCAATCTCGCCCTGTACGGCGAGACGGTCGACATCGCCGGGGCGCTTCCCAGCGGCGTGCGGATCGCGCTGTCGACGGACTGGTCGCCGAGCGGCTCGTTCCACATGCGCGAGGAGGTGCGTTGCGCCAGGCGGGCCGCCGCGGCGGTGGGCGCCGAGCTGCCGGCCGACACGCTGTGGCGGATGTCCACCGTCCATGGCGCCTACGCGCTGGGGCTTGAGGATCGTCTCGGCGCGATCAGGCCGGGCCTCCTGGCGGACCTCGTCCTGGTCGCACACGCCGGCGGAGACCCCCATGACGCCGTGCTGACGGCGACGCACCGCGAAGTCCTGGCGGCGTGGATCGGCGGCCGCGCACTCCTGTTGTCGGAGACACTACCGGAGTCGCTGGGCGCCGGGCGGTGCGTCGCGCTCGACGGCATGGCGCCACGGGTCTGCGGCGTGCTGTCGGGGTTCGGTCTCTCCCCGGCGACGTTCGCCAAGCATGTCGCGGGGTCGGTACCCGTGAACGACACCACTCGGCAGGCGCCTTGCGAACCGCCGCCGTAGCGAGACCGCGGCCCGGCCTGCGCGGCGCGGCCTGCGCGGCGCGGCCGGTTGCCCCTGCTGAACGCGGCGCATTAGCATGCCCCCGCAGGATCCAGGAGACCCTTGATGACCCAGTCCACCCCGTACGTCCCGCCCAAGGTCTGGAAATGGGATGCCGAGAGCGGCGGCCGTTTCGCCAACATCAACCGGCCTGTCGCGGGCCCCACCCACGACAAGGAGCTGCCCGTGGGCGACCATCCGCTGCAGCTCTACTCCCTCGGCACGCCGAACGGGGTGAAGGTGACGATCCTGCTCGAGGAACTCCTGGCGCTCGGCGTCGAGGCGGCGGAGTACGACGCGTGGCTCATCAACATCGGCGAGGGGGACCAGTTCGGCAGCGGATTCGTCGAGATCAACCCGAACTCGAAGATCCCCGGCCTGCTCGACTGCGGCACGTCACCCCCGACGCGCGTCTTCGAGTCCGCGGCGATTCTCATGTACCTGGCGGAGAAGTTCGAGGCGTTCGTCCCGGCGAGCGGCGCCGAGCGGGCGGAGTGCCTCTCGTGGATCTTCTGGCAGATGGGCTCCGCACCCTACCTCGGCGGGGGCTTCGGCCATTTCTACGCCTACGCGCCGGAGAAGCAGGAGTACCCGATCGACCGCTACGCCATGGAGGTCAAGCGGCAGCTCGACGTGCTCGACAGGAACCTCTCGTCGAGGCCTTTCCTTTGCGGAGACGAGTACAACATCGCGGACATGGCGACGTATCCCTGGTACGGGCAGCTCGTGCTGAACGGGCTTTACGACTCCAAGGAGTTCCTGGAGGTGGACTCGTACACGAACGTGGTCCGCTGGGCGCAGGAGATCCATGACCGGCCCGCCGTGAAGCGCGGCAGGAGAGTGAATCGCCCGGGCGGGCGCGGCATCGCGGAGCGGCATGACGCGAGCGACCTCGACGCGCCGGAGGCCGGGAAGTGAGCTACCGGCATCCGTCGGGCGAGTCCTTCGGCGGCCGCATCGGCCGCACCGTCGGCGAGTCGGAACCCTGGTGGCCGGAGACGGAGATCCCCCGCGGCAAGCCGAACGTCGTGCTGATCGTGCTCGACGACACCGGCTACTCGCACTTCGGCTGCTACGGCTCCAGCATCGACACCCCCAACATCGACGCGCTCGCGTCAAACGGGCTGCGCTACACGAACTTCCACACGACCGCGCTCTGCTCCCCGACCCGGGCGTGCCTGCTGACCGGGCGCAACCACCACGCCGTCGGCATGCGCGGCATCTCCAACATGGACACCGGCTTCCCCAACATGCGCGGGTTCCTGCCGGCCACGGCCGCGACGCTGGCCGACGTGCTGCGGGAGGCCGGCTACGGCACCTACGCGGCCGGCAAGTGGCACCTGACGCCGATGTCGGAGTGCACCGCCGCGGGTCCTTTCCACAACTGGCCCCTGCAGCGGGGCTTCGACCGGTTCTACGGGTTCATGCAGGGCGAGACGGACCAGTTCTACCCGGAGCTCACGCGCGACAACCATCACGTCGAGGCGCCGGCGCTGCCGGAGGACGGTTACCACGTCTCCGAGGATATCGTCGACCGCTCGATCGGCTTCCTGCGGGACCAGGTGTCGCTGGCGCCGGAGCGGCCATTTTTCCTTTATCTCGCCTTCGGCGCGACGCACTCGCCGCACCAGGCGCCGCGGGACTACCTCGACAAGTACCGCGGCCGGTTCGATGCCGGGTGGGACGCCGTGCGCCGGGAATGGTTCGAGCGTCAGAAGCGCCTGGGCGTGATCCCGGAGTCGACGGATCTCGCGCCGCTGAACCCCGGCGTCAGGCCCTGGGACGAACTGAGCGGGAACGAACAGCGGTTCGCCGCCCGGCTCACCGAGGCGTTCGCCGCGCAGCTCGACCACACCGATGCCCAGATCGGGCGCCTCGTGCAGTTTCTTGAAGAGATCGACCACCTCGACGACACGCTGCTGATCGTCATGTCCGACAACGGCGCGAGCCAGGAAGGCGGACCGACGGGCGTCTTCGACGAGATGCGCTGGTTCAACGGCATGGCCGAAGACGTCGACGAGGCGGTGAAGCGGCTCGACGACATCGGCGGTCCGCACAGCCATTCCAACGTCCCCTGGGGATGGTCCCAGGTCGGCAACACCCCGCTCAAGTGGTACAAGCAGAACACGCACGCCGGCGGGGTCCGCGACCCGCTGGTCGTCCACTGGCCCGATGGCCTGAGCGACACGGGGTCCTTCCGGCGCCCGTTCTGCCATGCCATCGACATCATGCCGACGGTCCTCGAGCTCACCGGGACCGCAGCGCCCGCGCAGTTCCGCGGCGTCGAGCAGATGCCGCTGCACGGCGCCTCGCTGGCGGGCAGCCTCGTCTCGGCGGACGCCGACCCCGCGCGTGCCGTGCAGTACTTCGAGATGCTCGGGCACCGGGGCATCTGGCACGACGGGTGGAAGGCGGTGACCCACCACGACCGCGGGACCCCCTTCGACGACGACCGCTGGGAGCTCTACCACCTCGATGAGGACTTCTCCGAGACGAACGACCTCGCGGAGCGGCATCCGGAGCGCCTCCAGGAGATGATCGACCTGTGGTGGCGGGAGGCCGAGAAGCACGGGGTCCTGCCGCTCGACGACCGCGCCGCCGCCCAGGCGTTCCGCGCCGCGCGCCGGCCAGGGTTGCCGGCGTCGCGGGACGTCTACGTCTACTACCCGCCGGTCTCGCACATCGTGGCGGACGCGTGCCCCTCCGCGGCGCGCGGGTGGATCACCGAGGTCACCCTCGAGCACCCGGCCTCGGACGCGGAAAGGGACGGGGACGGGGCGCTGGTCAACCGCGGCACGCTCAACTCCGGATTCGCGCTGTACGTGCGCGAAGGCCGGGTGCACTTCGACTACAACTGCTTCCACGAGCACACCGTCGTCGCGGCCCCGTCCGTGTTGCCGCCCGGGGAACGGGTGGTGTCGGTCGAGGTCGCGCGGCAGGCGGGGCGCCGCGCCGCCGTGCGGCTGCGCGTCGACGGCACGCTGCAGGCGGAGGGCGAGATCCCGCTGCTGCTCGGTATGCTGTCGAGCACGGGCATGGACTTCGGCCGCGCCATGGCCCCGGTCAACCGCGACTACCGGCCGCCGTTCGCCTACCCCGGGAAGATCCGCAAGGTCCGCTTCGAGGTGGCCCCGCGACGCACGCAGCGCGACCGGCGCGAGGAGGCGGAACGCGAGGCCAGGGCTGCCATGACGCGGCAGTAGGCCGAACACGGGGAGATGCGGACGGGAGGGAGGGGGGATTCGATGAACAGGGCGATGCGCGCGCTGATCGCGACGGTTGCGCTGACCGTGGGTGCAGGACCGCATGCCGGGGAGCCGGCGCCGCTAAACGTCTATTTCGGCGATCTGCACCTGCACACGGTGTTGTCGAACGACGCCTACGCGCTCGGGGCCCAGCGCACTCCAGACGGCTCCTATCGCTACGCGAAGGGGGAGCCGGCTGACGCACCGGACGGGCGCACGGTGCGCATCGACACGCCACTCGACTTCCTCGCGGTGACGGACCACGCCGAGTTCATCGACGCGATGCGGACCCTTGGCACACCCGGCGGCGAGTACGCCGACACCGAGATCGGCCGGATGCTGCGACCGCAGGAAGAGGAAGATACCGACGGGTTCTTCTCCGGCCGGCGCGCCCAAGCGTTCATGGCCTTCATCCGCGCCTCGCGCCTGGGCGAGCTGCCCCCGGGCATCGCGACACCCGAGCGGGAGCACACCGTCTGGCGCAGCATCGTCGAAGACGCGGACGCGCACTACGAGCCGGGCACGTTCACGACCTTCGCTGCCTACGAGTGGAGCAGCAGGCTGCCGCGTGCGCCGGGCGTGCGGGGCACCGGGAACATGCATCGCAACGTGATCTTCGAGGGTACGGACGATCTGCCGCACCCCTTCTCCGCGGTGGACTCGCCGCACCCCGAAGATCTCTGGACCTACCTCGAGCGTCAGCGCATGCGCGGAGTGGACGTCCTGGCGATCCCCCACAACTCGAACATCAGCGACGGACTGATGTTCCGGGACGCCGATTCCTTCGGCGAGCCGATGGACGACGACTACGCGGCGCGGCGGACGTGGAACGAACCGCTGGTGGAGGTGACTCAGCAGAAAGGCACATCGGAGACCCACCCGCTGCTCTCGCCGAACGACGAGTTCGCGGGCTTCGAGTTGTTCACCGAGCTCATGGCCACCAACGTCACCGGCCAGGTGCCGGGCAGCTACGTGCGCGATGCCTACCGGAACGGGATCGAACGCGCGGCGAAGGACGGCTTCAACCCCTTTCAGTTCGGGCTCGTCGGCGCTACGGATTTCCACTACGCCATCACCTCCGTCGGCGAGGACCAGACACAGGTGAACCCGGCGCCGCCCGAGGCGCGCAAGGACCCGAGCCTGTGGGGCGGGCTGCCGCGCCAGGCTTTCAGCATCGCCGGGCTCACCGCCGTGTGGGCCGAGGCGAACACGCGCGAGGCGATCTTCGCGGCGCTCCGCCGGCGGGAGACCTATGCGACCACCGGTCCGCGCCTGCGGGTGCGCTTCTTCGGCGGCTTCTCGTACGCCGCCGACCTCCAGGACGATCCCGACTGGGCAGCGCGGGCCCGGACCGGCGGCGTGCCCATGGGCGGGACGCTGGAGGACGCGGGCGCCGCCGTGCCCGCGTTCGCGGTGCACGCCTTGAAGGAAGCGGGCGGGGCCCACCTCGATCGCATCCAGATCGTGAAGGGCTGGGTGGCGAACGGGCAGAGCCACGAGCGCGTCTACGATGTCGCCCTCTCCGGCGGGCGCACGGTCGGGGAGGACGGCGGCGTGGCGCCCGTCGGCGACACCGTCGACGTGGCAAAGGCCACGTACACGAACACGATCGGGGCCACCGAGCTCAGGACCGTCTGGCGCGACCCGGACTTCGATCCCGGGCAGCACGCGTTCTACTACGCGCGGGTCCTCGAGATCCCGACGCCGCGCTGGACGACCTACGATGCCGCGGCCCGGGGCGACGAACCGCGGGACGACGTGCCGGCGACACTGCAGGAGCGGGCGTTCACGTCGCCGATCTGGTATCGGCCGGAGACCCGTTGACGGCAGGCCGGTTCGCATGAAACGCGTCCTGATAGCGCTTCTGGTCCTCGTGCTCGTGGTGGCGCTGGGGGTGCCACTGGTCCTGTGGATCGGTGCCTACGCCTCGCTCGATCATGACTTCGCCCACACGCGTGCGACCGCCGAACTCGACGCCTTCGACCCGGCCGGCAGCGCTTCGCCCACCCCGACGCTGTCCCTGATCGAGGCCAACTCCATGACCTTCCGGGCGCGTACCGCCGGGTTCGGGGGCGACCGGGGCAACGTCGTCCTGCTGCACGGCTTCCCCGAGTCCTCGGCCATGTACGCACCGATGATCCCCGCGCTCGCGCGGGCCGGTTACCGGGTCGTGGCGCCCGATCAGCGCGGTTACAGCCCTGGCGCGAGACCTCTCGGTCTGGACGCCTACGCCACGGAGAAGCTTGCGGCGGACGTGTTCGCAATCGCGGATGCGGTCGGCTTCGACCGCT
>JAJDTI010000128.1 GCA_022827245.1 Pseudomonadales bacterium
AGGGAATATCGAGCATATTGGCAAGGACCACAACGCGGCAGTGGCGTGCAGGGCGATCTCCCGAAGGGCGCGCCCCACGGGGCCTGTGGCGGTGTTGCGCCCCTTGGCAATATGCCCGATATTCCCTGCGGGGAACGCGCCTTGCCACAGACCCCGTGGGACGCGCTGAAGCGGCAGAACACGCGTGACACGACACTAGTCATGAAGAAGCTCATCCGGATCCTGCTCATCCTCCTGGCCGTGGTCATCGCGATCCTGGCCACCGCCGGCGGTACGGCCTGGTGGTACGTGGCGCGGGTCTTCGAGGAGCCGCCGACGCCGACGGCCGCCGCCGAGACGCGCCGCGGCATCGCGGACGGTGAGGTCGTCGGGTACGTCGACCGCCTGGACACGCACGCGTGGCTCGGCATTCCGTACGCGGCCCCGCCGGTCGGGCCCTTGCGCTGGCGGGCTCCGCAGCCGCCCGAGCGGTGGAACGGCGTACGCGAGAGCCTCGTGCCGGGACCCCAGTGTCCGCAGCGCGAGCTGGGCCCCGGTCCGGGCCTCGCGGGCGACGAGGACTGCCTGTCCGTGAACGTCTGGTCTCCCGCGCATGCGGCGGACTCGGACCGCCTCCTCCCGGTGATGTTCTGGATCCACGGCGGCGGCAACCACATCGGCAGCGGCGGCACCCCGCTATACAACGGCGCGCGCCTGGCCGGGACGCACGATGTCGTGGTCGTGTCCTTCAACTACCGGCTCGGGCCGCTTGGGTGGCTGCGGCACCCGGCGTTGCGCAACGGCGACCCGCTCGACGACTCCGGCAACTACGGGGTCCTCGACATCGTCCACGCCCTGCGGTGGGTGCAGGCGAACGTCGCGCACTTCGGCGGGGACTCCGACAACGTCACGATCTTCGGCGAGTCCGCCGGCGGCTGGAACGTCGTGGCGATGATGGTGTCGCCGCTGGCCGCGGGGCTCTATCACCGGGCGATCGTGCAGAGCGGGGGCCTCCGGATGGCGCCGGCGGCGGAGGCCGAGGAATACGGCGCGAGCGACGCGACGAGTTCCCGCCAACTGGTCGACAACCTCCTCCTGGCAGACGATCCGAGCCTGGACGAGGCGGCAGCCCGGGCCCGGCAGGCGGCGATGGGACATGACGAGCTGGCGGCCTACCTGCGCTCGACGAGCGCGATGGACATCCTGGCCGCGCAGGCCGGCGCGGGGTTCGGCACGCCGACCCTGTTCGGGGACGGCCACGTACTCCCGGACGACCTGCAGACCGCGGAGTTGCTCGCCGCGGGACGCTACAACGCGACGCCGGTTATCCTCGGCACGAACCGCGACGAGGTGAAGCTCTTCCAGGCGTTCTCGGAACAGACGACGGAGCGGTGGTTCGGGATCGTCCCCTACCGCGTGCGCGATCCGGAGCGATACGACCGGGAGACGGGGTACGGCAGCGACGCCTGGAAGGTGCGGGGCGTGGACAGCCTCGCCACCCCGTTGCGAGTCGCGCAGGGCCCGACGGTGTTCGCCTACCGGTTCGACTGGGACGCGATGCGCACCGTCGGTACGCTCGACATTGCCCGGCTGCTAGGGGCGGCCCATGCCCTCGAGATCCCCTTCGTGTTCGGCAACCTGGACTTCCTCGACCGGCTCGCCATCGTCGAAGACGCGCACCTGCCCGAGCGCGACGCCCTGTCGGACTCGATGATGTCCTACTGGGCCGAGTTCGCCCACACCGGCGATCCGGGGCGCGGCCGCGACGGCCGGCAGGTCGAGTGGACCCCCTGGGAGAACGGCGCCGGCGCCCGGCGCCTGCTGCTCCTCGATGCCGCGAGCGACGGCGGCATCCGCATGTCGCCCTTCCGGCTCACCATGGACGACGTACGCGCCCGGCTACTCGCCGACACGAACTTCGACAGCCTCGAGGAGCACTGCCGGGTGTACCGCCAGACGTTCCGGTTCGAGGACTTCGTGCCGACGGAGTACCAGACGCTGGGCGGCGGGGGGTGTCCGGAGCCCTGACGGCGGAGAGCCGTTGGACCGGCGGTCGCGAGTCGCTTAGGCTCGGGAAATCGGGATGCTTGGCGGCGGCCGGGTCGAAGGGAGATAGACGATGCTCACGGCGGAAGAGAACGCAACGCTCACGCAGACCGGCCCAGGCACGCCCATGGGCGATGTCTTCCGCGCCTACTGGATGCCGGCCCTGCTCTCGCGGGAACTGCCGGCGCCGGACTGCCCGCCCGTACGCGTCAAGCTCCTCGGCGAGGACTTCGTCGCTTTCCGGGACACGCGCGGACGCGTCGGCATCGTCGAGCCGGCCTGCCCGCATCGGCGCGCGAACCTCTTCTTCGGCCGGGTGGAGGCCTGTGGCATCAGGTGTGCCTACCATGGCTGGAAGTTCGACGTGGACGGGCGCTGCGTCGAGATTCCCACGTTGCCGGACGACGCCGCGGAGCGGGTCAGGCCGAAGGCCGCGATCCGGGCCCTGGAGGTGCGCGAGTTCGGCGATGTCGTCTGGGCATGGATGGGCGAGGGCGACGCGCCCGAACTGCCGCAGTTCGAGTTCGCCACGCTGCCGGCCGAGCACCGGTTCGTCTCCAAGAAGTTCCAGCAGTGCAACTGGGCGCAGGCGTGCGAAGGAGGACTCGACACCGCGCACTTCTCTTACCTCCACGCCGGCATGCGCGGCGGCGAGAAAGTCGGCCTGCACGAAGTCATGGGCATGCGCCGTGTCGACGGCGACAACGAGCCGGCGTCGCTCGCGCGTTTCCGCTGGATGATCGAGGACGGGCGGCCGGAATTCACGGTGCTGGAACACCCGGCCGGACTCCTGCTATGCGCTGCCCGGCGGGCGGACGACGGCGCGCGCTACTGGCGCATGACCCAGTTCCTGATGCCCAACCACTCCCTCGCGCCGGGCAACTTCCCCGAGGACAACAACCTGGGCAACACCTGGGTGCCGGTGGACGACGAGTCCTGCTGGATCTTCTGCTACTGCTGGAACCCGGACCGGCCGCTGACGGACAAGGAAGTCGAGCGCATGGAAGGCGGTTCGGGCATCTTCGCCGAGGTGGACGAGCGCTACATGCCCGTGCGGCGGCGCGAGAACGACTACCTGATCGACCGCACGCTGCAGCGGGAACAGAGCTTCACCGGCATCTCCGGCATCTCGGAACAGGACCAGGCCATCGCCGACAGCCAGGGCGTCATCGCCGACCGCACCCGGGAACTCCTGGGTCAGACGGACCTCGGCGTCGTGCGGTTCCGTCAGCTCGTGCTGGAGGCGACGGCGGATCGCGCCGCCGGCCGGACGCCCAAGGGCGCGGACATGCCGCAGGGATACCACGTGCGCTCGGGCGACGCGATGGGCGGGGCCGACGACCCCCTGCGCGACGTCATCGACGGACGTTTCGGGGTGATGTCGGGGCTGGCGGCCGGTTAAGGCCGGATGTCGTAAAACGCGTTCATCGCGTTGCCGTACTCGAGCACCTCGAAGCGGGAGAAACCGGCGTCGCCGGTCATCCCCCGCGCCACTTCCTCGTTGAAGCCGAGGGTCCCGAGCCCCGCGCCGTCCGGCGTGGACATGCTGGCCGACATGCAGACCGTGACCGAGAAGCCGTAGAGCAGCGCCGCCATCGGATGCTCGGCGAGGTTCTGCTCGAACGTCGGGAAGCTGCGGATGTCCGCGCAGACCCAGACACCGTCGTCCTTGAGAGCGTTCCGGATGGCGCGGATCAGCTCGGCCGGGTGGGTCGTGTCGTGGACCACGTCGAAAGTCGTCACGAGGTCGAACGTCGGGGCGTCCGGCATGGGCTCTCCGGTGGGGTTCACCACACGCGCGTTCTCCACACCGCTGGCGGCGAGGTTGCGGCGCGCGTTCTCGAGCGCGTGGTTGGAGGTGTCGTAACCCGTGAAGGTGGACGCCGGGAACGCCTCGGCCATCGCGAGCAACGCCGTGCCTGAGCCGCAGCCCACGTCCGCCACGGCGGCGCCGGCCTCGAGCTTCCCGACGATCCCGTCGACTTCGGGCAGCAGCTTCGGCACGAGTTCCGTGCGTTGCAGGTGGCCGCTCATGCGTTCCAGGTTGCACGCGCACGCGGCGCCGTGGTCGTCGTACGTCAGCCCGAGGCCGGTGCGGAACGCGTCCGGCAGCCGCGGTATCGCGGGATACGTGGCGGTCACGGCGTTGAACCCGCTCGCAAAGAAGAACGCGTGGTCCTCCTCGGCCAGCACGATCTCCGCCTCCGGACTCAGACCGAACCGCCCGTCGGCGTAATCCACTTGGCCGACGCACGCCTGGTGACGGAGCCACTCCCGCAGCCAGCGTTCATGGAGCCCGGTGTGCTCCGCCAACTCATCGCTGTTGACCGGGCCGACGTCCGCCAGGGCCTTGTACAGACCGAGCCGGTCGCCGAGCGCGGACAGCGAGCAGTTGAATCCCGCCGACACCTGGTTGGCGACGCGGAAGAAGAACTTCTCAAGCCGCTCCCGGTCGACTCTCTTGGCCTGGCTCATGTTGTGCTCCGGTGCGTTGCGTGACGTGGGGAACATAGCGGCCGCCGGGCGAACTCGCCAGTCGGGGCCGCCGTCCCCTCGTGCCTCCCCCTGCGCTGCGCTAAAGTAACCCGCAGGAGAGGCAGGGGATAGGCGAAGGTTGTTCACGCGCCGTTCGATCATGGCGACCGGCTTGGCCGGCCTTGCGGCCGGCCGAGTCCGCGGGGCGTCGGCCGGGGGTGCCGGCGTGACCGACAGGGAGTTCGTGCTCGGCATGTCCGCGGCATTCTCCGGCCCTTCCCGCGGCCTCGGCATCGAGCTCTACCGGGGCGCCACCGCCTACTTCGAGCACGTCAACGGCGGCGAGGGCGTTGGCGGTCGCCGGGTCGCGCTGAAGACCTACGACGACGGCTACCAGCCCGACCCCTCCGTCCGCAACACCATGACGCTGATGCTCGAGGACGAGGTCTTCCTGCTGTTCGGCTACGTGGGCACGCCGACCGTGACGCGGGTCCTGCCGATGCTCAAGAAGTTCCAGGACCGCGGCATGTACCTGTTCTTCCCGTTCACCGGCGCGCAGCCGCAGCGTCAGCCGCCGTACGGGGACTTCGCGTTCAACCTGCGCGCGTCGTACGCGCAGGAGACCGCGGGACTCGTCGACAACTTCGTGCGTGTCGGCCGCCGGCGCATCGCGGTCTTCTACCAGGCCGACGCCTACGGCCGGAGCGGCTGGGCGGGCGTGCGCGCGGCCCTCGGGAGGCACGGCGAGCAGATCGTGGGCGAAGCGAGCTATCGCCGCGGCACGCAGTTCACCGCGAGCATGCGGCCGCAGGTGGAGATCCTGCAGGCCGCGCAGCCGGATGCGGTCGTCTGCATCGGCGCGTACGCGGCGTGTGCCGGGTTCGCGCGGGACGCGGTGGACCTGGGGCTCAGGGTGCCCATCGCGAACCTCTCGTTCGTCGGTAGCGAGAATCTCCTCAAGCTCCTCACGGAAGGACGGGACAACCCGCGCGAGTACACGGACCTGCTGGTCAACTCGCAGGTCGTGCCGAGCTACGAGGACACGTCCATTCCGGCCGTGCGCGAGTACCGCGAGCTCATGGAACGCCACGACCCGGAGCCTCCGGCGGAACTCGTGCAGGAGCCCTACACCCCGTTCCCGCACAGTTTCGTGAGCCTCGAGGGCTTCCTCGACGCGAAGCTGATGGTCGAGGTCCTGTCCCGGCTGGACGAACCGCCGACGCGGACCGGCCTTGAGAACGCGGTGTTCTCCGTGAAGGACTTCGATCTCGGCATCGCGGAGCGCGTCTCGTTCGGGCCGGAGCGCCGCCAGGGATTGCAGCAGGTTTACTACACGGTCGTGGACGAGGGGCGTTTCGTCACCCTCGACGACTGGCAGAAGAGGTTTTCCGCATGAAGGTCAAGAAGCTCTTCCAGAAGACCCTGTTCGGCGTCTTCTCCCTGTTCGGTTTCATCGGGCTGTCGACTTCGGTCCTGTGCGTCTACACGGTCGACACCCACCTCTCGGAGGAGTACGTCAGCAACAGCCAGGACATCGCCAAGACCATCGCGGACGCGAGCGTGGACATCCTCCTGAACCGGGACCTCTCCACGTTGCAGTCGCTGATCGACCAGTTCGTCGAGATCCAGGGGATCAGGTACATCTACGTCACGAACGAGGCCGGCGAGTTTCTCGCCCACACCTTCGTGCCGGGCATCCCCGAGGAGATCCTCGCCGGCGACCCGTCGAACACGGCAACCGTGGAGCGGAACCTGCCCGGGATGGGCGACTTCGTCGAGGTGGGCAGCCCCATCCTGGCGGGAGTCGCGGGCGCCGTGCACGTCGGCATGGACACCGACCTGATCGCGCTCAAGATCCAGCGCGCCATCGGGCAGCAGGTGTATCTCATCTCCATCGTGTTCGTGGTGGGCGTGTTCGCCGCGATCTGGCTCGTGAACCTTGCAGCGCGCCCCGTGGGAGACGTCCTGGCCTACGCGGTCGCCGTGGCGCGGGATGTCGGCGGCGAGGGCGAAGAGGCGGTCGACCCGCGCCACCGCAGGGTGCTCGAACGCGACGACGAGGCGGGGCAGCTCGCGCGGCTGTTCCTCCACTGTCTCAGGAACGGCGGACCGGACGCGGCGACGCCGCGGTCGCCGGCCTGACGGGCGGCGCTTCCTGGCCCGGTCGCCCACCATGCCCCGCTGGATCGTCGCCGTAGCGTGCACCGCGCTCCAGCTGTGCCTGGGGACGGTGTACGCCTGGAGTTTCTTCCAGACGATGCTGGTGCGCGACCACGGCTGGACGTTCACGGACACCGCGTGGGCGTTCAGCATCGCGATCTTCTCGCTCGGGACGTCCGCCGCCTGGGCCGGCGCCGCTCTGCCGAAGCTGGGACCGAGGAAACTCGCCCTCGCGGGCAGCGCGATGTTCTGCGGTGGCTACGTCATCGCGTCGATGGCGCTGCGCCTCGACATCCTCTGGCTCTTCTACCTGGGCTACGGCGTCATCGGCGGCGCGGGCATCGGCCTCGGCTACGTGACCCCGGTGGCGACGGTCGCCAAGTGGTACCCGGACCGCAAGGGCCTCGCCACCGGCATCGTGGTCATGGGGTTCGGCGTCGGCGCGTTCCTGCTCAGCAAGGTGCTGGCGCCGCTGCTGGTCACGCAGACACAGACCGCCCAGGGTGGCGACCTGCCGCAGGTGTTCCTCTACCTCGGTGCCGTTTTCGCCTGCGTGCTGTTCCCCGCGAGCCTGGTTTTGCGCGACCCGCCCGCGGACTCCGCCGCCGGCGCCGCGGCGGCGGCAGCGGAGGAGGAGTCCGACGCGCCCTTGCGCGCCTGCCTGTCGTCGCGGGAGTTCGTGGTGATGTGGATCGTGTTCTTCTTCAACATCTCCGCGGGCATCTCGGTAATCAGCTTCCAGTCACCGCTCCTGCAGGACGTGTGGGGCCTCGCCAACCCGAGCATCGAACCGGAGACCCTGGCCGCCTACGGCGCGACGCTGATCGCGATCAGCTCGCTCTGCAACGGCGTCGGCCGGCTGCTCTGGGGGATGATCTCGGACCGCATCGGGCGCGTGGCCGTGTTCCGCATCCTGCTCGCGAGCCAGATGGTGGTGTTCGGCGTGCTGATGACCGAGACCAACCCGTGGGTGTTCTCGGTGCTCGTCTGCTACGTGCTGCTCTGCTTCGGGGGCGGCTTCGCGACGATGCCCTCGTTCATCGTGGACGTGTTCGGCTCGAAGAAGATGTCGATCATCTACGGCGCCATCCTGACCGCCTGGGCGGCGGCCGGCATCTTCGGCCCGCTCTACGTGGGACACCTCAAGGACCAGTACCCGGACCGGGCCGTGATCTACTGCTTCCTGATCGGCATCCTGATCCTGGGGCTCGGCTACGTGTTCACGTACCTCCTGAACGACGACCGGCTCCGCATCGGCAAGCCGACGGTGGAGGACACGCTGCGGCAGTTCGGGATACCGCTCCCGCGGGCGGCGGCGTGAGGTTTGGGCGGTGGCGGAGAACTAGCGCGACCTGACGGGCGCGTTGGGAGTTTCGCTGGCGCGAAACTCCTACGGCGCAAGCTTGCCGCGTTGTGGGACATCCATGAGCAACAAGCGCGTTTGAGGGACAGATCTCCGCCAAAGTGTCCGGCAAGCCGCCCGGATCGCTCAAAGGACGGCGTGGCTGGGCCGCGGGCGGAGCCGTCCTGCACGGGTAGTGGCCGAGCGCGCGCGAACTACGTTCGCGATGCGAGGTGGCGGGCCGGCCATGGGGCGCTACATGGGACGGCCGACGAAGTCGTGCCGGCGCAGGCGCCCTCGACCCCGTCAACGCCAGCCTTCCCGCCACGCCTGGTATTCGGCCGGCCGGAGGCGGTAGCGCGCGATGTTGCCTTCGTGAAGGCTCATGAGCTCGGTCTCCGCGACTTCGACGAATCGCGCCTGGTCCGCCGGCGGCACCTGCTCCGCCGCACGTTGCCGCGCCAGCGCCGTCGCTGCCTTCTTGTCCATTCCGCTGCGCACTACCGCGGCAACCAGTTCGGCGACCAGCGCCCGGTATCGCAGGCGAAAAGGGTCCGGCTCACCCAGGGACTGGCGCACCGCCGAGTACCGCGCGCTGGAGCGCTCGCAGGCCCAGATGAACACATCACGCAGCAGCTCGACGCGGTTCAGCTCGTAGATGGCCAGCACGCCGTCGATGTAGGCACGCTCCGGCACGTCGACGAAGGAAAGGGGGCAGAGGTTGCCGCGGATCAGTGGGATATTCGCCGCGAGGCGGGAGACCCGCTTGTTGACATCCTCGAATCCCTGGAGATAGGCGAGGTGCACGAGGGTGAAGAAAGCCTGCTCGAAGGGGTCCGTGATCGCAGCCGCGGTATCCAGGATTTGATCGAAGCACTCCTCGATGAGTTGCGGCACTTCCAGCGGATGGTAGACCGTGCCGTCGACACCTACAGGAATACGCCGCAGACGGCCGCCGGCCTGTGGGTCGCCAAGCAGGTTGTCCGCGAGCAGGGCGTGCAGATTCAGGATCGTGTACCGGTTGAAGCCGATCTCGTCGGCCTGCTCGACGAGCAGTTCGATGGCCGCCTTGTGGTTCAGGATCATCTGCGCTTCCAGCGCATCCTTGCCCTCGGCGGCTTCGCCCAACTCGAGCAGGCGTTCTGTTTCGAGCACGGAGTAGGTGTTGCCTTCCAGGCGGCTGGAGTTCCAGGACAGATCGATCAGCAGGCGCTCGTAGATCGTCCGGGCGTAGGTTCCCGCCGGGCGCTCGCCGCCGGGTGGGCGACCCATGTCCAGTAGGCGTTGGCGCGTTTGGGCCGGCAAGTAGCGGGCGACGTTGGGCCTGTAGTCATCGAGGAAGGCGCGCTGGTAACCCACCGGTTGCCGTTTCTGGATCGGCGCGCGGATTGCCTGCCGGACCGCCGCCGCCTCTGGCGAGAGCGGCACGTAGGCCTCGCCGTACGCTCCTCCGAGCGTGGCTCTAGCCTCGACCGGACTGCCTTGGCCGGTGACGGTCACGGGCACGCGATAGCGACGGGCCTTGCGCTGCCCTTCGGCGATCAGCCGCTGTTGTTCCACCAGCAGGGTGAGGCGGCGCTGCAGCGTTCGTGACGGCAGTTCGTAGGGCAATCCCTCGCGGATGGCGCTTGCCGGCGCGCTTTCCGGGTGGGCCGCCACGACCGTCAGAATGGCGTCGAGTTCTTGCGCGGGTATCCGCTTGGGCATGGGACGGATTATATGTCGCTAAAGGCCTTTATGCGACAAATAAAGCCTAATATGCGACAAAAAAGACTTTTATGTCGTAAAGACCCCTTTTCGCGCGAGCCAGGCCGCGTACTCCCTTGTCGGTCTGTTGAAGGCCCCCGCGCCTCAGGCACCTCCGTTCCGGATCACTTCCCCGGCCCGCGCCCCCGTGTGCTCGTCGTCGCGCAGGATGACCGCCCCGTTGCAGACGGTCGCCCGATATCCGACCGCGCGCTGCTGGAACCGCGGCGCTTCGCCCGGGAAGTCCCGCACGATGTAGGGCTGCCGCTCGGCCAGGCGGTCGATGTCGATGACGTTGAGGTCGGCCCGCTTTCCCGCTTCGAGGGTGCCGCGGTCGGAAAGACCGAGGACGCGGGCGGGCTCGGCGCTGATCCGGCGGACGGCCTCTTCCAGCGAGTAGGTCCCGGCGTCGCGGTGCCAGTGCGACAGCACGAAGGTGGGCCAGCCGGAGTCGATCATCTGGCTGACGTGGGCGCCGGCGTCGCCGAGGCCCGGCATCGCCCACGGCGTCGTGATCATCTTCTCGAGATGCTCGTGGTTCACGTTGAATCCGCGCATGTGGACGAGCGCCTTGCCGTCGGACTCGAGCATGGCCCGCAGCCACGTCTCCGCCGGATGCTCCCCGGCCGCCTCGGCCAGGTCGTGGAGGCTCTCGTAACGCGGTTGCGTGTAGCAGGGGCGATCCTCGTCACCGAGGAGGTAGTAGCGCCGGGTCGCCTTCAGGAGGGCGTCGTGGTCCGGATGTTCCCGGACTTCCCGGACCAGGGTGGCCCGGAAGGCCTCGTCGCGGATGGCCTCGAGGCGGGCGTCGAAGTCCATCTCGCGCAGCCGGTTCCAGGACGGCGTGCGCCAGAAGTTGTCGGTGGACAACCCGCCGACCCCGCCGCCGCTGCGCGGGACGGTGACCGCGGTCACGTCGAGACCACGGGCGCGCATGTCGCTGACGCGTTCGTCGAGGTGCAGGCCGTGTTCGGAGATGGCGCTGAAGAGGATGCGGCTCGATTCCGCTTCCTCCGCGAGGATGTCCATCTCGGTGTCGAGGTCGCCGAAGTGCGGCACGGTCTGCATCAGGCCGCCCCTGCTGCCGACCGCGCGCGAGATCGCGAGCAGTTCCTCGCGGCTGGCGAAGGTGCCCGGGATCGAACGCCCGTCGGGCAGGCGGTGTCCGGGGTGCCTGTTCACCGAGAAGCCGAGGGCGCCTTCGGCCACGGACTGGCCGGCCAGCGCGGCGATCCGCTCGATCTCTTCCGGCGTCGCCTGGTCGTCGATGGCGCGTTCGCCCATGACGAAGAACCGCGTCGCGCCGTGGCCGACGAGCCCGGCCACGTTGATCATCGGCCCGAGCCGCTCGATCGAGTCGAGGTAGCCGCCGTAGGACTCCCAGTCCCACGGCAGGCCGGTGAGGATCGCGTATTTCGGGATGTCCTCGACCGTCTCCATCATCCCGGCCAGGAACTCGCGGTCGCTCGCCTTGCAGGGCGCGAAGGTGACGCCGCAGTTCCCGAGCAGGGCCGTGGTGACGCCGTGCCAAGTAATGGACGTCATGTCCGGGTCCCAGCCGATCTGCGCGTCGAGGTGGGTGTGCAGGTCCACGAACCCCGGGGTCACGACCGTACCCTTCGCCTCGATCTCCTCGACGCCGTTGCCGGGGACCTCCCCGACCGCCGTGATGGCGTCGCCGTCAACCGCGACGTCGCCCTCGAACGGCGCGCCGCCGGTGCCGTCTACGATGAGTCCGCCCCGCACGACCAGGTCGTGTGCCATGAGTTCCTCCGGATGGATCGATCGACTGCGCCGCATAGGCTGGGTCGCGTTAGTATGCCGGATTCGCTGGCGGCATGCGGTCGTCGCCACCGCATCGGGGAGTGAGGAGCATGAATGTACGCAACGCGGTAACGCCCACGCCGGAGGGCATCCAGGCCTTCCTGGCGCGAGACATCGAGGGCCCCGTCTCGATGCTCAACCTGCTGAAGTTCAAGGAGAAGGCGGAGTACGCCGACGGGCGCGAGACGGACCTGACCGGAGCCGAAGCGTATGCGCTCTACGGGCAAAAGATGGCCCCCTGGGTGATGTCCCGCGGCGGGCGGCTGCTGTTCTCGGGCCCCGCCCATCATCTGGTGTTGGGGGAGGCGGACGAGCTGTGGGACCAGGTGGCGATCATGGAGTACCCCTCGAAGGAGGCGTTCGTGCAGATCGTCTCCGCGCCCGAGGTGGCAGAGTGGGGCGTGCACCGGGCCGCCGGTCTCGAAGGGCAGTTGCTGATCGCCGTGACGGCGACGGGAACAACGGAATCGCCGCTCGGGTGAGAGGCCGCGCGACGGCGAGAGGACCGAGGCGATGACGATGCTCGAACCCTACCGGGTGCTCGACTTCACGGACGAGCGCGGCGAGATCGGCCCGATGGTGCTGGGCGACCTCGGCGCGGACGTGATTCGGGTCGAGCCGCCCGGCGGCACCCCGGCGCGGCGGGTGGAACCCCGGATCGCGGGCGCGGACGGCGACCTGGCGAGCCTCTCGTTCCGCGCCTTCAATCGCAACAAGCGTTCGATCGTGCTCGATCCGGAGCACTCGGCGGCCGACCGTGTCCTGTTGCGGTCGCTGGTCGCGTCGGCCGACTTCGTCTTCGAGTCGGGGCCGCCGGGCACCCTTGGCGAGTTCGGCCTCGACGCGGCCGCCGTCCGGGAGATCCACCCAGGCATCGTCCACGTGTGCGTCTCGCCCTTCGGCATCGACGGGCCTCGTGCCCGCGATCTGGGCAACGACCTGGTGGTCGCGGCGCTGGGCGGACCCGTGCTCCTGCAGGGCCCGGAGGACAGACCGCCGGTCAGGGTCAGCGTGCCGCAGGCATGGCGTCACGCCGGGGCGGAGTCGGCCGTGGGCGCGTTGGCCGCGCACGCCCGGATGCTGAAGACGGGCAACGCGCAATTCGTGGACGTGTCGGCGCAGTGCGCAATGACCTGGACCATGCTGCAGGCGATGGACGCCCACGCCATCCAGGGTTTCGACTTCGAGCGTGGCGGATCGCTCATGCTCGGGATCGAAATCGTCCAGCCCTGCAAGGACGGCCACCTCATCGCGCTGCCGACCTCCGACGTCATCGTGGGGCTGCTCGACTGGATGATCGAGGAAGGCGACATCGACGCGTCCGCGCGCGAGGTGGATTGGGAACTCTACGACGAGAGCTTCCGGGATCCGGAGCTGGCCCAGAAGTGGACGATCCTCGAGATGGTGGAGATCCTGGGCGGGTTCTTCGCCCGGCACACGAAGCGCGAGCTCTTCGAATTCGGCATCGCGAATGGAGTCACGCTCGCGCCGGTCGGCACGATCCCGGAGATGCTGGACCTGGAGCATCTGGCGGCGCGCGACTACTGGCACGAGCTTGCCGTGCCGGGCGCTGGGGTGGTGAAGACCGCCGGCGCCTGGGCGAAGTCCAACGAATCGTCGCCGGCGCCGGTGTCCGTGCGCCGCGATGCGCCGGCGCTCGATGCGGACGGGCCCGCGATCCGCGCGGAACTCGGGGGCGGAGCGGAATCCGCTGGCGGAGTCGCCGCGCCGGCCGAAGTGGAGCGACCACGCTCCGGCGACGATGCGCTGCCGTTCGCGGGCCTGAAGGTCGCGGATTTCGCCTGGGTGGGCGTCGGCCCGATCACTTCGAAGTACCTCGCCGACCACGGCGCCACGGTGGTCCGCGTGGAGTCCGAGAACCGACCCGACGTGCTGCGCGGCGCGCCGCCGTTCAAGGACAACGTGCCGGGGATCAACCGCTCCCAGTTCTTCGGGGACTTCAACACCTCGAAGCTGGGCCTCGCCCTCGACCTGACGCGGGACGAGGCCATCGCCGTCGCGAAGCGGCTGATCGCCTGGTCCGACGTGATGATCGAGAGCTTCACGCCGGGCGCCGTGCAACGCATGGGGCTCGACTACGAGCACCTGCGCGAGATCAACCCCGGTCTGGTGATGGTGAGTACGTGCCTGATGGGCCAGACGGGTCCCGCGCGGAAGATGAGCGGCTACGGCTACCACGCCGGCGCCATCGCGGGGTACTACGAAGTGACCGGCTGGCCGGACCGCACGCCGAGCGGACCCTGGACCGCCTATACCGACACGATCGCCCCGCGTTTCGTCTCGAACGTGCTCGCGGCGGCGCTCGACCGCCGGCGTCGGACGGGCGAGGGCTGCTACATCGACCTCGCGCAGTTGGAGGCGGCGCTGCACTTCCTCGGCCCGGAGATCCTCGACTACCAGGTGAACGGGCGGTCCGTGACGCGCATGGGAAACCGCGACCGCTTCGCCGCGCCGCAGGGATGCTATCCGTGCGCGGGGGAGGACAACTGGGTGGCGGTCGCCGTGGACACGGACGAGCAGTGGCGCGCGCTCTGGGGCCTCACGGGCCTCACGGGCTTAGCCGGCTGCGCGGACGACTACGCCACGAATGCGGAGCGCCTGGCGGCGCATGACGCGATCGACGAGGTGCTGTCGGCCTGGACATCGGAACGCGATCCGGTGTCCGCGGCGCGGGAACTGCAGGCGGCGGGCGTTCCGGCCGGCGTCGTGCAGCGCTCCAGCGAGCTTCTGAAGGACCCTCAATACCTGCATCGCGGCTTCTACCGCGAGTTGGAGCACGGCGAGATGGGCCGTATCCCCTACGCAGGCCACCAGTACCGGATCTCGGACTACGACAACGGCCCCCGGGGACCGGCGCCGCAGCTCGGGGAGCACAGCTTCCAGGTGCTGACCGAGTTGCTCGGGATGTCGGACGACGAGGTCGGCGAAGCGTTCGCCTCGGGCGCGATCACCTGATCGTGACGACCGGGAAAGCTCGGCGGCATCGTCGCGCGTTTCCCACGCTCCTGGCTTGGGGGGTACTTGCCCTCGCAGGCGTCGCGTGGGGACAGAGCGGCCCTGGCGTCACCTACGTCGTGACCTTCGAGGGCAACTGGACGACCGCCAGCACGCCGGGCGGGGTCGTGCCGGGAGCGCACTTCACGACGTTGATCGGCGGCATACACGACGGACGCGTGTCATTCTGGCGCAGCGGGGAGGCGGCGTCCCCCGGCATCGAGGCCATGGCGGAGACCGGCGCCACGGGCGCCCTGCGCGCCGAGATCGTCGCCAGTCCGCACGCCGTCGCCGTCGTCCAACAGCCGGTCGCGTTCGGCGGGACCGGGGGCGCGACGTTCCGAATCGAGGTCACGGCCTCACACCCGCTGGTGACGCTCACGTCGATGATCGGTCCGAGTCCGGACTGGTTCGTCGGCGTCTCCGGCCTGTCGCTGCTGGATGACGGGCAGACCTGGTACGCGGAGCGACGGGTGGACCTGTTCCCTTACGACGCGGGCACGGAGGACGGCACCGAGTTCACCCTGAGCAACCCGGACACCCGCCCGCGCGGCGTCATCACCGGCATTCGCGGCACCGGCAAGTTCTCCGATGAGCCGATGGCGCGGCTCCGTTTCGTCCTCCAGCTTGGGCGGGTAACCGGCGTGACCGTGACCGCCGCCGAGGGCCGGCTTGCCGTGTCGTGGGACGCGGTGCCAGGCGCGGACGGCTACCGGGTGCAGTGGCGGTCCGGCACGGAGGCGTTCGAGGCGACCCGCGAGCACATCGTTACCGGCGGGGACGTCACGAGCCAGGTGATTTTGGGCCTCGAGCCTGGCGTTGAGTACGCGATCCGCGTGGTCGCCACGCGGGACGGCGCGACGGGACCTCCGTCGGAGGTCGTCAAGGGGACGCCTTCGGACGACGGCGCCGAGGTCGCGCCCTCGGGGCCGCTCCGCGAGATCTTCTCCGGCGGCGACCGGGCGAGCGTGGACCTGCCAACGCTGTTCGGTCGGGGAGGCGCCAGGACCTACGATGCCGCGTCGAGCGCTCCGGAGCTGGTCGCCGTCGCCCTCGAGGGTCGTCGGCTGGTGCTCACGTCGGCCCGGGACGGCTCCGATGGCGAGGCGACCATCACGGTGACGGCAACCGACGCCGAGGGGCGGGCGGTTGCGGTGTCGTTTCCCGTGCGCGTGACGACGCCGCCGTCCGGCGTGGTACGGGGCTGGCGCGGCGGCCTTCTTCGGCAGGGGGACGGGACGGACGAATCCGGTCAGGACCCGAACCGGTAGCGCAGCTTCACCACCAGCATGTCCACCACCGGGTCGCGCAGGGAGTCCGTCCACAGTGTGCCGAACCCGTGGTCCGCGTCGTCGTACGTGAACTGGTTCCCGCGGGTATAGACGACGAACAGGTCCGACAGGGGACCGATCTCCCAGCGATACCGCAACTGGGCCGTCAGCCGCGAGAGCGAGAAGTCCTCGCTGTCGGCGTCCTGTTCCGGCGTGCGGTCGAGGAGTTCGCCGTGGGTGAGCCGCGTGCGGTAGTAGTCTGACGCCTCCGCCTCGATTCCGGCCCACTGCAGCGTCAGGCGTAGCTGCTGGCGGGCGGTGATGAAGTAGTCGATCGAGAGTTTCGGCTGCAGGTCGTGGGCGTCGAAGGTCGCGAAGTCGCGGTCGCCCGTGTGCAGGAGCCAGCCGTTGCGCTTCTTGTAGCGGACGTCGAAGTCCAGGGATAGACGGCCGTTCGGCACGTACGTGAAACCGAGGTCCACGGCGGGGGACCAGGCGCGGTGCAGCTCCTCCTGTTCCGCCCCGACGTTGGCGCTCACGGAGAACTTCTTGGCCGCGCTGGTGCTGTAGCCGACCACCGTCATCCATTGCGGATCCGTCCTGAACCAGCCGTTGCCCCGGCTGTTGCGCGTGTCCCAGTCCGCGGGGGAATAGTTGGCCGTGACGTGGAGTTCGGAGTGATTCGCAAAGGTGAACGTCTGGTTCGTGTACAGCGTCGCCCGGTTCACGAAGCCGTCGGTGTTGGACTGGGTCATCACGAAGAAGGAGTTGCGCGCCTGGCGGAACGGCCCCAGGTTGCTGTTCATGAAGATGAGCCCGTACTGGAACGTCGCCTGGTCGTTCTGCTGGATGAATCCGAGGTCGCTGATCTCGAGGCGCCGGTCGACGTAGTCGAAGTTCAGGCTGTGGATGAGTCCCTGGCGCGGCGCGTACATGGCATCCGAGAAAAAGCCGTAGCCGCCGGTCCCGTCGCCGGCGATGCCGTTGCCGTCGCTGTACATGGCCTGGCCGTCCCAGCGCAGGCGTCCACCCGCGGCGATGAGGTGCGCATCGATGCCGTGGGTGGTCGCTGCCCCGTCGGGCAGCGCCACGACCGTGCCAAGGTATCCGATTGCCCGCCGTCCCGTGCCGCCCGCTTCGTACAGCGCCCGTACCACGCCAAAGTCGCGCCCGTCCTCGCGTACGGTGACACGCTCACCCGTATCCGTACGGTGGCCCGGCAGTTCGATATCGTCCTCGAAGGCGGCGAGGGCGCCGAATCGCAGCCCGCCGAGGGCCCCGGCGGCCTTGACGGCGCCGAGCAGGTCGGTCGGTTTGCCGCGCTCGACACCGGCGACCTCTACCCCGTCGGGCACCTCGAGGTGCCGCGGCGGACCCCCGATGCGCCGTGTGTTCAGAAGGGTCGTCGGCTCCACCCGATAGGTGAGGGGCCGCTCCCGCGCACCGGCGCCGTACCGGTGGGAACGGTAGCGGTTCACGTCGGAGCGGGGCGTCGTGACGAACACCTCGTTGCCCTCGAGGAAGAACAGGCGTTTCTCGGGGAAGAAGGTCTCGAACGCGGTCAGGTTGACGACGACGTCGTCCGACTCCACCGCTCCGAAGTCCGGGTTGACGGTGCCGGTGAGCTGCACGTTGGGCGTGGGGCGCCAGGCGACGTCCACGCCGCCGCGGTAGTCGACCTCGTCGGCGACGCCGTCGTGGGTCGTGGAGGCATAGGGGAAGAAGGCGAGTTGGGGTCGGGTGTCGAGGCGTTCGAGGCGCATCGTGCGGAACGCGGACATGAACCGCTGGCCGCTGTAGGGCAGCGCGGGCCAGCTATGACTCTCGGCCAGGTGCGACACCTTCCGGTCCACCCAGAAGGTGAGCTTGCGCGGCCCCGGGGCGCCGTCGGTCCCGTTGGAGGCGGGCATCGCCATCATGGACCAGGGCAGGAACATCTCGGCGCTCCAGCCGTCGTCCAGCCGGGCGCTGGCGCCAAGCCAGGGTCCGTCCCACTGCTCGGAGATGGTGCGTTCCGGCGCGGCCTTGCCGTCCATGAGCGAGCCCCCGAGGGTGACCGTGAACCAGTACCCGTAAAGGCCCTCGCCGGAGGTGTCCAGGGTGATGCCGAAACTGTCGCGGTTGAGGTAGCGGTCCCGCGACGAGAGGCGCGACACGAGCGTGTCCGGCGGCTGTTCCATGAAGGCCGCGACGTACAGTCCCTCCCGCGTGTACAGGAATCGGTAGAACGTGCGGTACTCCGGCTCCTCGAGCGTGTCCGGATCGGTCACGCGCATGTCGTCGTAGCCGGGGACTTCCGACCAGGCGGCTTCGTCCGCGACGCCGTCGACCGCGATGTTCACCGTCTCGAAGTAGGGCACGTGGACGGCCGCGCCGGTGTCCGGATCCACGGGCTTCGCGCGGGAGACCGTTGCGGGCGGAACCGGCTTCGCACGATGGTCTGTCGCGGTAGCGGTCATCGTGCCTGGATCCGGAGGTGCGGGTTGGTCCCGCCCCCCGACCGATACCCCGTCGGAGGGCGCGGTCCGGCCCTCGGGATCAGGGGCCGGTCCCGGCTGCTCCGAGGCGGCGGCCGCCGAGACCTGCGTCGCCCGCGGCGTTCCCGAGGCGACCGCGTCTCCTCGCAGGAACCAGGCGGACACCCCGCGCTTGGCGAGGTCTGCGATCATGGCGCGTGCCTCGCCCTCGACCATCGCCGGCGAGACCACGCGAAAGCGACGTTCGCCGTCGATCCGTGCCGGGAGGATGTCGGCACGCACGCCGAGACGAGCGCTCGCATCCGCCCTCCCGGCTTCGGCCAGCGGCAGTTCCTTCCACGATCCGAGCACGACGAAGCCCCTATTCTCGGCGACGGCGGGTGCAGTCATCCCGAACGCTGTTGCGCCGACCAGGAAGCCGGTCGCCCAAGGCGCAAGCCGGGTACGGAGGCGCTTGGAGATTAGATGGCCCCGCACCCTGCTCTGCGCGGGCGCGCGTGGCTTCCTGGGGTGCATGGACACCGTTTACGTGTAGCGGCGGACGGGCCGCGGGAGGGCGTTCGGGGGTTGCATCATGGAGAGCGGGCGTAAGTGTAGGGTCCCGCCGGACGCGCTGCAATGGAACGCGCTGTTTGTGGCGTCTATTCCACTTGGACCGCCCCACCGCTCACGGCGAAGTGAATCCACGTCGAAGCAGGCCGCCCCGCCGCCTCGAACGCGTCCCGGTAGGCCGCGAGTTGCCCGGAGTGCTTGAGCGCCTCGGCCGGCCACTCGGACTCGGCCAGCGGTGACGACTTGTGATCCAGGATGACGGGTCCCTCGTCGGTCTCCAGCACCACGTCTACGCGGCCGGCGGCGTGTCGGCCGTCGTCGAGCAGGTGGGCGATCGGGTACTCGACCCGGATTGCGTGCGGCTGGAAGCGTTGATTGACGAAATCGAGGAAGCGCCGCGCGGCCGCCACCGCGTCCTCGGCGCGGACGGAGTCCACGGCGCCGTGGGCCTCCAGGATGGCGCGCGCGCGGTCCTCCGCACCCGTGGCATCCGGATTGACGAGCACCATGGCGATGACGGCGTGCAGGCCGTCGCCCACCCGCGTCATGTCTCCTCCCGCCAAGGGAATCCGCTCGCCGAACGCCACGACCTCGGCGACGACCGCGTCGGCGACCGGTTTGGCGTCCGACGGGCGGGCGGGGGTGCGCGGGAAGTCGCCGGGCGGGCGTTCCTCGAACCAGCGTGGCGCGAAGGGCTCGGACGCGGCGGTGCCCGAGGCGGCCTCGAAGTCGCGCACGACGGTCGGGACGCTGGTTCCGTGCGGCAGTTGGAGCGTGTCGCCGTCCGGCAGGAGGAACGGTGCGTCGAAGGCCTCCCGCCACGCGCCCCGCCTGCGCTTGCCCTCGGGAAGGGCGACGACCAGCAGGTCGCGCGCGCGGCTCATGCCGACGTAGGCCAGCCGGCGCTGTTCCTCCAGCGAGAGCCGGGCGCACTCCTTCCCCTCGTCCGAATCCTCGATGGCCTGTCGGGCCGGGACGCCGCGGGTCCGCCGGCGGAACAGGTCCGGCCACCACCGCACGGCACGTCCGGCCAGCGGAGTGTCGATGCTGAACGGCTCCACCTGTGCCATCCGCGGCTCCCAGAGGCGGTTCATCTCCTCGTAGTCGAAGTCGGTCAACACCACGACGGGCCACTCGAGGCCCTTTGCGCGGTGGTAGGTGAGGATGTGCACCGCGTCGCCGGCCGTGACCACCGGCTGCAGGTCGAGTTCCGGCGAACTCGGCTCCTCCAGCCAGAACAGGAAGCCGGTGAGGCTGGCGGCCTCGTGCTGGGATGCGCAGTGTTCCTCGTAGAGGACGACGAGGTCGAGCAGCGCATCGAGGTTCCGCTGGCGCTGGGCTGCCTTGACGCTGTCCGGTCCCCAGGCGGTGACGGTCTCGCGGATACCCACGTCGTTGAGGATCCGCACCACGGTCTCGAGGGGAGACAGCGACGCGATGGTCTGACGCATCGCCCGCAGGCGTTGCACGATCGGGTGTCCGCCATCCCAGTCGCGGCTCTCGCGGCCGTTGGCGAGCCAGGCCAGGCGATCCGCGAGCCACGTCTCCGGGGGATCGCCGCCAGCGAGCGCCACCACCTCGGCTACCGCCAGGGTGTCGCTGTCGTCGTTCAGGCAGCGCAGGCACGCCCGTGCCAGTCCGGTCTCCGGGACCGCGAGGAGCCCCCGCATGGTCATCTTCATGGGCACGCGCCGACTCCGCAACGCGCGCGCGATGCCCTCGACGTGCGGGTTCGTCCGCGCGAGTACGGCCACGTCGCCGTAGCGCACCGGGCGGATGTGCCCGGTGTCCGGGTCGACGATACGGTAGCCGCCGCTAACGAGATCGGCGACGCCCTCGGCGAGCGCCTGGAACCGGTCGTCGAAGCCGCGGCCGGTCAGGGTCCAGCGGGCTACGGCGGGCTCGTCGGGGGCAGCGTCGCGTTGGGGCTTCAACAGGACGCGCCCGGGATCCATGGTCTCCCGAAAGGCCGTCGCGAAGACCGCGTTCACGTAGTCCACCAGGGGCGCCCGCGAACGCCAGTTGTCCTCGAGCGTAACCGTGGCGGCATCGCCGGCGGCGAGTTCCTCGAGGGTGTCGAACACCAACGCCTGGTCGCAGCCGCGGAATCCGAAGATGGCCTGCTTGACGTCGCCCACGAAGATCACGCGGTCGGCCAGCCCGGCGAGCTTGACGAAGAGGGCGAGCTGCATCGGGTTCGTGTCCTGGAACTCGTCGACCAGCAGGACCTCGAGTTCGCCCCGGAGGCGGTCGGTGACGCGCCGGTCGGAAAGCGCCCGCAGCATCAGTTGTTCCATGTCCCCGAAATCGATGAGCGCCGCGCGCCGCTTGAGTTCGGCGAACCGGTCCAGGGCCCGGCCGGCGATCTCGAAGGCGCCCTCGGTGTAGCTGCGCAGGTCCTCCTGGAAGAGCGGATGCGCGTCGTACCGGCTCGCGGCGGTCCACACCGGCTCGGCGACGGCCTGGCTCGCCTTGGCCGGTTTCTCCTTGCTCAGGCTCATCCACACGGACCAGGGGCAGTCGTGGCGGCCCAGCCGTGGCGCCGCGGCGTGCAGCCGCGCCAGGTAGTCCCTCGTGGTCTTTGTCCGGTCGCGATCGAGGTCGATGCCGGAGAACGCCTGCCCGATCGCCGCTTCGAGGGCGGCGGAGAGGCCGTCGTCGTTGGCCTCGGGGAAGAACGCCAGGAGTGCATCGGCGTTGTCGCGGCCCATCCCGGCCAACGTGAGCGCATCGAGATCGTTGTCGCGCGCGAGGTCGGCGATCCTCTTGACGACGCCCTGCCAGCGGTCGAGTTCGAGCCGCGCGCCGCGCGCGTTCATGTCGCGGATCCGCTTCCGGTCCAGGACGTCGTCGAGGGCCTGGTCGAACAGGCGCTCCGAGTCCTCGACGCTGGCGACGTCGAGGCGGGGGGAGAGCCCCAGTTCGAAGGCGAAACGCCGGAGCACGCGCTCGCAGACGCTGTGCACCGTGCCGATCAGGGCGCCCCCGGATTGCTCGGCGAGGGCGAACCGGCCGCTGGCGATCAGGCGCTCCCGCACGCGGTCGCGCAGCTCGGCCGCGGCCTTGACGGTGAACGTCGTCCCGATGATGCGCGCCGGGTCGACCGCGTCCTCGACCAGCAGGCGTTCGAGTTCCTCGGTGAGGCGCCAGGTCTTGCCGCTGCCGGCGCCGGCGCTGATGAACGTGACGTGAGAGAAGTCGGTCATTGCGCGGGATCGATGCCGGTCAGGAGCCGGAAGTCGTCGAACCGGTCGGGTCCCTCGGGGCTGCGGAGGCCGTCGTCCGGAGGGCGCGACCGCTCGTCCGGCTCGGTGCCTTCCGCCGGGACTTCCACGAGCCCGCGGTCGAGCTGCGCGCGGCGCCAGCCGTGCGTGACCTCCGCTCGCCGCCATAGCTCGGCCACGGACTCGCCAGCCGCGGAGGGCGCTGCGATGGCGTCGGGGAAGACGGTGCGGTCGGGGGCGATCATGTTGCCGGTGAGGACGATGTAGTACGCGGAGTACGCCCACTCGTTGCGGCGCTCGGCGGCGCGGTGCAACCAGGCGTAGGTGCCGAGCTGGAGGTGCCGGCCGGCTTCCATCTCGCGTTGGCGGTAGGGTTCGCTGCCCCACTTCACGTCCACCACGACGCGGCGTCCGTCGAGGTCGGTCAGCAGCAGGTCTATCGTGCCTCGCAGGGCGAATGCGGCGTGTTCGGCTTCCTGCGCCGCTTCGGCCTGCACGTGGTCGATGCGAGCGCTGCGCAGGTGCTGGAGGAGGCGGGCCAGGCTGCGCTCGATGCGGTCGGCCACGTACTGGCGGTCGCCGCCGCGGCCGCGCTGGAGCAACACGGCGCCTTCGGATTCGAACAGCCGGTCGAGGCAGGTGTCGAGCCAGTCGTGGAGGGCGGCCTCCGACAGGCCCGCCCACTCGGAGCGGTCGGGATGGGCGTCGAAGAAACGCTCGAACAGCCGATGCGCGAGGTTCCCGTACAGCAGCCCGCGGTCGTGGATGTTCGCCGCGCGCCCCGGGCGCAGCTCCGCGAGGTAGTGCAGCACCCATTCGTGCGGGTAGTCGTAGAGTTTCGACAGGGAGGTGTACGACTCCACGGGCCGCGCCGGCAACGCGACGTGCGGCGGCAGGGACCACCACCGCTTCGGTGGCTGCAGGGGGCGGGCCGGCAGCGCCGGCGTGGGCACGCCGAGCTGTGGTAGTGCGCCGACGCCGTCGCGGAGGAGCGACCCGTCCAGTTGCAGTTCGCGGAACCCGGGGCAGCGGTGCTCGATCTCTCCCAGGAGCGGGTGGCTGCCGCGTTCGGAGCGGTGCGCCACCAGGACGAGCCGCCGGCGGCAGTGCAGCAGTGGCCGCAGCCAGTCACGCCGACGGCGGCGCAGTCGCTCGGCGGGAGAGGGCACCTGCACGCCCGCGGCGGCCAGGGCGGTGAGTTCGCTCGACGACCACGGCGGCGCCGGTTCGGAGGGCTGCGGCGCCAGGTCCCACCACAGCACCTCGTCGACGGGATCGACCACCGTGGCCGGGTGGGTCGTGGCGCGCACATGCCCGGCCTGGGCGAACGCGGAGGGATCCGGCTGGGCGGTCGCGGCCTCGTCGATCAGGCGGTCGAGTTCGGGTTTCGGCAGGCGGGCGTGGCCGTCCGCGGCCAACCGGTCGAGGGCGTCCGCGAGGGCCTTGCACTGGGAGATGGCGCCCGTATAGATGCGCTCGTCGGCCACGGCGCCGTCGGCCACGGCGCGGCGACGTTCCAGCCAGCGCGAACAGCGTTCCGCGCGCTGTGCGATCGCGTCGAGGGGCGCGCCGGTGTCCTGGGGGAATCGCGGTGCTTCCAGCCAGTACCGGATCTCGTCGGGAGAAACGCCGGTCCCCTCGGCGCGCTCGGCTTCCGCCTGCGCGATCCGTGTCATGGCCGCCTCCCAGTCCGGGCCCCCGACGCCGGGACGCTCGGCGACGGCCGCCGCGAGGGGCCTCCGCACCCGCCATGGCAGCGGGGCGACGGGATGGAGCAGGAACTGCAGGAGAACGCGCGGATCGACGGGCCGCCAGAGAAGGGCGAGCGCCAGGGCGGGCACCTGCGACACGGGCCGGAACCGCGAGCGGTGCTGGAAGCCGCACCGCGCCAGCCCGGAACGCTCGAGGGCCCTGTCGAACACGATGCCGTCGCGTTCCGCGACCAGGACCGAGCTTGCCGGCGGGAACTCGCGCAGGTATTCGGCGAGCGCGCGCGCCGAGACGTCGCGGGACTCGGCGCGAACGACCAGCACCGTGCCGTCTCCCTGGAGGCGCCCGGTCGCTTTCGGGTCGGCGAAGGTGGCCTGCAGCCGCGCCAGGTCGGAGTCGGGGGCGGCGTTCGGCGCCGGGCGCAACCCGGGATGCGGCTCGAAGCCGATGGCGTCGACCACGCGGCGCCATGCAACAGGCAGGTCCGTGGGATCGTCGAGGAGGACGAGGCGCTCGATCTGCGTCCGGCGCGTTTCGAGCGCGCGCTCGACGGCGGCGAGCCGTTGGCCGACGCATGGCGCCGCACGCTCCCGGGCGAGGGCCTCGACGGCCGCCATGTCCGCGAGACGTGGCTGATCGGTCTCCAGTCGACCGTCCCAGCCCGCTTCGTACCACTCCGCCCGCCACCGCATGAGTTCCCGGGCGACGCCGATGGGGTCGACCTCGAACGACGCGTGGTAGAAGCGGGCGAAGTCGTTGGCGTCCGCCAGGCAGCTACGGTAGCGGGCGACCTGGGCAGCGGGATGGTCGAGCACCGGCGGCAGCCCGAGATCGCTCTCGAGCGTCTCGAGCAGACCGCGCGGTCCGAGGCGTATGTCGCCGAGCGCGGTGGTGGGCGCTGAGGGGTCGAGGACGTCCGCGTGCAGGCCGAAGCGGACGATCACATGGTGGTTCCCTTGCAGAAGTCGGCGATGCTGCGGGCGGTCTCCCGGCTGATTTCGGGGCAGCTCGTGGGGAAGATCTCGGTGCCGTGGATCGTCCCCATGACCTGCCGGCACTGGGCCTTGACGCCTTCGGCGATCAGGAGCCGGTAGAAGTTGATGCCCTCGTCACGCAGGGGATCGCACTCGTTCACGCTGATGACGGTGGGCGGCAGTCCGCGCACGTCCTCGGCCGTCGCGAAGCCTGGCCACGCGAGCGGGTCCCGGTTCTCGAACGCCTCGATGCCGTAGATCACGGCCCCGCGGTTGTTGTGCAGGTCGAGCAGGATGCCGTTGTTCTCGGTGGAGGAGGGATTCTCGGGCAGCGGCCACTCGCCCGCGATGTAGGGGCACAGCGCGTAGAGCCCGGCCGCCAGGCCGCCGTCGCCGTCCTTGAGCAGCTTGAGCCCGGTCGCGAGCGTCAGGTTGCCCCCGCCGCTCTCGCCGGCGACCACGATGCGGCTCGCGTCGATGCCGAGTGTGTCGGCGTTGGCGGACACCCACTTGAGGCCGGACACGCAGTCGTTCAGGCCCGCCGGGTACGGCTCGATTTCGGGGACGGAGGAGGGCGAAAGGGCGTTGCGGAAGTCCACCATTGCCACGGCCACGCCCTGGGCGGCGATGATCTTGCCCCACGCGCGGTAGTTCCCGAGGTAGCAGGACATCATCATCATGCCGCCGCCGTGGATGTAGTACACGCACGGCACGGTTTCCCCGGAGTCCGGACGGATGAACTGGATATTGATCGTGTTGCCGTCCGGCTCCGACCGGACTTCATGGGTGACGATCGAGAGTCCGGCCGAGGGCGCGATCTCCTCGTTGTCCGCCATCTCGAAGAGCGCGGCGAGCGCCTCGTCGGCCGCCAGGGCCTCGGGCGTGTTCGCTGCCGCAACGGCCGCCTCGCGGCTTTCCACGTCCCCCTGGTCGAGGGACGGAAACCCGGCCAGCATTGCCTTCAGACGCGGATCGATCCGCGGGTCGTTGACGCCCTTTGGCTCACTCATCGGTCACTCTCCTCCTGCGATGGCCTGTTCGTAGTCCGCTTCCAGCAGACGCGCTCCGCGCATGATGTTGCCGAGGGCGTAATTGGCTTCGTGGCAGGCGTACTCGTAGACGCTCGTGTCCGTCGCCGGCCAGGGGTACTCGCCGCTCCAGGGCGCGTCCCAGGCCCCCGGGTCCTCCACCGTGAAGCTGTAGTGCAGGGTGTTCTCGTCGAGGCGCCGGAAGCGCTCGACGACGTGCAGGTCCTCGGTGGCGCCGTACACGTAGAGTCCCGACTTGGCCCGGAAGTTGGTGGTATCGACGACCAGCGTGTCCCCCTCCCAGTGGCCGATGGAGTCGCCCATCCACTTGCGCACGTCGGCCGGCGGATGCTCGCCGCCGATGCGGATGATGCGCGCGTCGTGGACCATCTCGTTCAGGATCATGACGTGGTCGGGCGTCTGCACGATGCGCTTCACGTTGTTGTAGAGCACGGGGAGCATCGGCGGTCCCGAGGTGGACCCGAACCCGAGCAGGCAACGCTCGCCGAGCGGGCGCAGTTCGGGGTCGTCGTAGGGTCCGACCTCTCTCGCCTCCTTGAGCCACCAGGCTTCTCCCGTGTTCTCGCGGAACGCGCTGAAGAACACGGCGCGGTTCGCCCGGCCCCGCGGGGTCAGCTTCGGCAGCCGTCCGTTGGGCGGGTCGTGAATGATGGAGGTACGGTGCTGGCCGTCGATGGCGAAGGTGTCGTCGCCGTTGTCGATCCAGAACGTGTTGTAACCACCCACGTTGCCGGCGGCGCCCGGCGAGCCGTCGCCGCCTTCGGGAGGCGCTTCCCGGTTCGGGTCGCTGCGGGTCGACGTGGCCGCCCGGAAGGCGGCCGCCTGGGCCTCGAACGTCTGCGCCTGTTCCGCCGAGAGATACAGGTTGTCCCCGAACATCTCCGGCCGTTCGAGTGGGGTGAGCGTGGCCACGTCGTAGACGCCGCTGAGATCGGGGTGACCGTCCGCCGCCCGCGGAACGTCGGCGATGGCCACGGCGGCACTCAGCGCGCCTGCGGCAATGGCGATCGGGACGTGCGATCTGTTGCCCATGGACTTGGCTCCCTTCGCGAATCGTGCCGGATGTTACGCTAGGCTGGAGGGCGCACCAAGCCGCTCTCGACCGCGCCGGGTCCTCCGGGGGGAAAGAGGGGATAAAGAGGGGACAGGGGACAGGGATGAAGCAACTGCCGTGGCTCGCGTGCGGACTCGCGGTCGGGTTGGTTGCCTGCGAACCGACGCCCTCCCGGGATGCGGCCAACGGGGATCCTCCGGCGCTTCCCGAAGAGACTCTGCCCGCCGAGACGCCCTCGGTCGAGCGTTTCCCCCACCGCGAAGCGTTCTTCGGCGACCTGCACGTGCACACCAGCTTTTCGACGGATGCCTTCTTCTACGGTAACCGCGTCGGACCTCGCGACGCCTGGCGTTTCGCCCGTGGCGAGGCCGTACGCCTGCCCACGGGCATCGTCGCGCAACTGGCGGCGCCCCTCGACTTCGCGGCGATCACTGACCACGCGGAGGGCTTTGACCGGATCGGGATCTGCACGGACCCCGATCACGCGCTGTACGGATCCCCGACCTGCGAGGAGACCCGGAACCCAAAGGAGACGCTCGATGCGTTCTTCGCCAGGGTCTTGACGCGGGCTGTCGAATGGCCGCGGCCGCGCAGTCCGGCGTTGTGCGCCGATCTCGATGTCTGCGTCGACGCCGCGCGCCCGATGTGGCGCCGCACGCAGTTGGCTGCGGACGAGTTCGACCGGCCGGGGGAGTTCACGGCGTTGATCGGCTACGAGTTCACGGGACTCGTGACGGGCGCGGGCATGCTCCATCGCAACGTGCTGTTCCGCAATGCGCACGTCACGGAGCATGCGATCTCGGCCGTCGACGTCGTGAATCAGGCGGACTTCCTGCGCCGGCTCGACGCCGCCTGCCAGCTACCGTGCGAGGTGCTCACGATCCCGCACAACACGAATTACTCGTGGGGCCTGGCGTTCGCCCCCACCGACCTCGACGGCTCCGAGTACACGGACGCGGACCTCGAGCGGCGCGCCGGCATCGATCGCCTGGCGGAAGTGACGCAGCGCAAGGGCGGTTCGGAGTGCCAGATCGGCGTGGGGGCCGCTGACGAGGACTGCGACCTGGGCCTCATCTTTCCGCCCTGCGCGGCGGATGGGGAGACGCGCTGCGTGCGCGAGACCTCGTTCGTGCGCGATGCCCTCCTGGACGGCATCGCCCTCAAGAGCCAGCGCCGGGCCAACCCCTTCAAACTCGGGATGATCGGCTCGACCGACACGCACCAGTCCGATCCGGGGAACACGGACGCGCGGCGGCACTCCCGGTTCGCCCACGCCATGGAGTCCCCGGAGTCCGCGCGCGAAGTGCTTGCGGGCACGCATCCCGCGGCTGGTCCGTGGCGGCGCCTGAGCGAGGGCGGGCTCGCGGGGGTGTGGGCCGAGGCCAACACCCGCGAGGACATCTTCGATGCGCTGTGGCGGCGCGAAGCGTTCGGCACCAGCGGATCCAGGTTGCGCATCCGGTTCTTCGCGGGCGACCTGCCGGCGGATATCGGGGCGCGTGACGACGCGCTCGAGATGGCCTACGCCCGTGGCGTGCCGATGGGAGGCGACCTCGAAAGCGCGGCTCCGCCGACGTTCTGGGTGTGGGCCGCGCAGGACCCCGCTGCCGCCACGCTGGACCGGATTCAGGTGATCAAGGGGTGGGTCGAGGGCGACGCGCACCACCATCGGCTATGGGACGTCGTGTGTTCCGCCGGCCGCGTACCCGGGGAGGATGGGCGCTGCCCGCCGTCGCCGGCGACCGTGGACACCGCGACCTGCGATCGGCATGACGACGCCGGAGCGGCGGAACTCGAGGCGACGTTCACGGACCCGGCGTTCCAACCGGACCAACACGCCTTCTACTATGTACGGGTGATGGAGAATCCGAGTTGCCGCTGGACGACGTGGTTCGCCCATGGCGCTGGCGTCTTGCCGCCGGACGACGTGCCGCTGACCGTGCGGAACCGGGGCTGGTCGTCGCCCATCTGGCGGGAACCGTAGACGACGACGCGGCGCGACCGAGCAACGAGGGGACTATCGAATGACGCAATTGGGCAATCGCGGCCACGTGCAGGCCAGCCGCAGGGAGTTCCTGGTGGGCGCGGCATCGTGGGCGACGCTCGCGGCCACCGCGGGCGGGGCCGCGTCGCCGGACGATGCCGGGTCGCCGGGCGCGTCGGACGACGGCCTGCAGGGAGACGCCTCCGGCCGGCTCGTCGTCACGGCCGTGGATGCCTACCCGGTGTTCATCAACGAGCGCTCGGTAGGGCTCTTCGACCCGCCGACCTTCTCGTCCGACGAGGATCCGCGCCGCTGGTACTACGGCGGCCCGTTCGAGCAGTTGCCGTCGGCGATCATCGCGGTGGTCAAGACGAACCAGGGCATCACGGGCTTCGGCATGGGCGCCGGGGGCGGCGCCGCGGTGGAGATCATCCACGGGCACCTGCGGCACCTCGTCGTGGGCGCCGACCCGCGCGGGGTCGAACGGCTCTGGGACCAGATGTACACCTCCGGCCTGTTCTACGGCCGGCGCGGCCTGTTCCCGATGGCGCTCTCCGCGGTCGACAACGCGCTCTGGGACATCGCCGGAAAGTACGCCGGCAAGCCGGTGCACACGATGCTCGGGGGAGAACCGCGTTCGCGGATCCCCATCTACCAGACCGGCGGCGACATCGCGGCCGGCAAGCGCGCCGGGGTCCGGAACTTCAAGGTGGGCCTGCCCATCGCACCGGAGACCTCGGCCGCCGACACCCAGGCGGCGATCGACCACGTGATCGCCGCGCGGGAGACGCTCGGACCGGACGGCAACCTGATGACCGACAGCGTGTCGCGCAGGGGGACCGCGGACTGGGCGGTCGGCGTCGCCGAGCGTTTGCGGCCGGCGCGCCTCTACTGGATGGAGGAACTGCTCTCGCCGGACGACGTGTTCGGCTACGCGGAACTCGTGCGGCGGATCGGCGGCGGCGGCCCGGGATGGACGAGGGTGGCGTGCGGGGAGCACGAGTACACCGAGCACGGCTTCGAGGTGCTCGTGCGCCTCGGCTCCGCGGAGGTGCTGCAGCCGGACATCACCTGGTGCGGCGGCCTCACCGCGGCGCGGCGGATCGCGAACATCGTGGAGGACGCCGGGCTCGAACTCGTGCCACACCGCGGCGGCAGTTCCTGGGGTCTCCCCATCGCCCTGACCGCGCCGAGCTGCACGATGGCGGAGAGCTTCGCGGCGGGTTCACCCATCCTCGAGGCCATGACGCCGGTCATCGAGAACGGCGACTGCCTGGCGCCGACGGAACCCGGCTTCGGAACGGCGCTCACCGAGGAGATGGTGCGCGAGCACCGGCTGACGACGTCGTGACGCCGGGGCGTCGATCGTAGGGGAGGGGCTTGTCTTGCGCCAGGCGAAGCTTGGTGAAGGGGGAGGTCATGCTATGACGTGACGGAAACCTTCTTAGCGACCCAGCGGGTGAGAGTCCCGACCGGCCAAGGTTGACCGACCAGCCGGAACCGAGTG
>JAJDTI010000097.1 GCA_022827245.1 Pseudomonadales bacterium
CGCGGCGTAGGGGACGGCGGCGTATACCACGGTGCCCGAGGCGCCCGGTACGCCGAGCAGGTTCGAGAGGAGCAGGGAGCCGCCGCCGGTCACGGCGAAGACGCCGCGCGCGGGGCCTTCGTGCAGCGCCCGGACGACGGCTTCGTCGGTCACCGCGCCAGGAAATCTCGAACGATGGAGAGGAACGTGTCGAGCTGGTCGTGGTGCGCCCAGTGGCCGGCGTCCTCGATGCGCTCGACGCGCACGTCCTGGAACGGGTCGGCGCGGCCGTCCGCGGCCGGGTCCGACGCCCACGACTCGGCGCCGTAGACGAGGAGCGTCGGGCACGAGATGCGCCCGTGCAGGGCACGCGTCTGTTCGTTGGAGAGGCCGACCGGCGGGAACGTGCGCACGTAGTTGTCGAACTTCCAACTGTACGTGCCGTCCTCGTTCTGGTTGCTGCCGTGGATGGTCAGGTGCCTGGCCTGCGCCTCGGAGAGGTGGGGGTTTTCCGTCTGCATCCGCTGGAACGCGTCTTCGAGCGTGGGGTAACGCCGCGGCAGGCGCCCCGAGAGCTGGCGCAGGTTGTCCACCCAGTGGCTGAGCCGCCCATGGATGGCGAGGTGCTCCGCCCCGCCGGTGACGCTGGGCGGCGGGCCCATGCCCTCGATGGAGACGAGCTTGGTCACGGTCTCGGGATACACGCCGGAGTAGGCCAGCGACACGGACCCGCCGAGGGAGTGGCCGATGATGGTCACCGGCGTCATCTTCGTCTGCCGCAGCAGTTGGGCGATGTCGTAGACGTAGTCGACGGTGTTGTAGTCGCCGCCGATCATCCACTGCGAGTCGCCGTGGCCGCGCAGGTCCGGGGCGATGATGTGGTAGTCGCGGGACAGGTCCTCCGCGACCCAGTCCCAGTTGCGGCAGTGGTCGCGCCCGCCGTGCACGAGCAGCATGGGCGGCGCGTCGTCGTTGCCCCAGTCCACGTAGTGCAGGCGCAGGCGCTGCGAGAAGTAGACGTGGGAGGTGGGACCGCCGTTCGGCATGGCGGCGGATTATAGCGTTGACGGTCGCGCCGGCCGGCACGGTGGAGCACTTCCGGTCGCGGTAAAATCACCGGTCGTCCCGGACCCGGGAACCCCGCTTTGAGAGACGAGTTCCGCGTTCCGGGCCCACGCCGCGAGCGCGCGTCGGCCCGCCACCTCGGCCACCTGAAACGCCTGCTGCCGTACGCGCGGCGCTACGCGTGGGTGCTCGGCGGAGCGCTCGGGGGACTCCTGGTGACGCGGCTCCTCGACGCCGTCGTCCCGCAGTTCCTGAAGACCGCCATCGACAGCCTGGCGGACGACGGCATCGAACCGAACCTCGTCGTCCCGGCGCTCGCCATTCTCGGCATCGTCGCCGCGCGCTTCCTCGTCTACGTCGTGTCGCGCCGGACGCTGCGGCGCATCTCGATCTCGATCTGCTACGACCTGCGCAAGCGCCTCTTCAACGCCGTCCAGTACCAGGGCCCGGCGTTCTTCAACCGCTTTGGCACGGGTGACCTCATGTCGCGCGCGGTGAACGACGTGCGCATGATCCGCATGGTGGTGTCGTTCGGCTGGGTGACGGTGATGCTGTTCGGCTTCACGCTGGCGGCCGGGCTCTACTTCATGATCGACATGTCGCCGGAACTGACCGCCTGGGTCGTGCTGCCGCTGCCGGCGGTGGCGCTGACCGCGTTCTTCATGGCCCGCGGCATGTTCCCGTACTTCCGCGACCGCCAGGAGGCCATGGCGGACGTCACGTCCTTCACGCAGGAGAACCTGAACGGCATCCGCACCATCCAGGCGATGGCGCAGGAGGAGCACGAGATCGCGCGTTTCCGGCGCGTGGGCACGCGCTACGCGCAGAAGGTGTACCGGGCGACGCGCTACCAGGGCTTCATGAACCTGGCGATGTCCGTGCTCATCCCGATCTCGCCGATCATCATCCTGTTCCACGGCGGTTCGCTGGTCCTGGACGGCGCGCTGACGGTGGGCGAGTTCACGGCCTTCTCGGCGTACCTGATGATGGTGTCCGGCTCCATCACCTCGATCGGTTGGTCGCTGTCGCTGTTCACGGCGGCGGCCGCCGGGACGCAGCGCATCTTCGAGGTGCTCGACACGCCGCGGGAGGTCACCGATGCGGCAAACGCCGATGCGCCGGTGCAGGTGCGTGGCGAGATCGCCTTCGCCGACTTCCGCTACGGGCATCCCGGGGCCGCCCGGCCGACCATCGACGGGATCGACCTGGAGGTCCGGGCCGGCGAGACGGTGGCGCTGCTCGGCCGGGTCGGGTCGGGCAAGTCGACGCTGCTCAAGGCCGCGGTGCGGCTCCTCGACACGCCCCCGGGGATGGTGTTCCTCGATGGGCGGGACGTGTGCGACCTGCCGCTCGCGCGGCTGCGCGAGGCGATCACCCTCGTCCCGCAGGACCCGTTCCTGTTCTCGACGACGCTGCGGGACAACCTGACTTACGACGCGCCCGGGCGGGCGGACGACGTGATCGCGCGCGCGGCCGAGGCCGCGGGGCTCGGCGACACGCTGCGGGAGCTGGCGGACGGCCTCGACACCGAGGTCGGCGAACGCGGCATCACCCTCTCCGGCGGGCAGAAGCAGCGCGCGACCCTGGCGCGAGGCCTGATCCGGAACGCGCCGGTGCTGCTCCTCGACGACTGCTTCTCGAGCGTGGACACGGAGACGGAAGACAGGATCCTGCAGCACTTGCAGCGGGTACGCTCGGGGCGCACGACGCTGCTGGTCTCCCACCGCGTCTCCACCGCGCGGCACGCGGACCGCATCTACGTCCTCGACAACGGCCACGTGCTGGAGTCCGGCACGCACGCCGAACTCCTGGCGCGGGGCGGCTACTACGCGGACCTCGAGGCCATCCAGAGCAACCAGGACCGCGACCGGGCACGCAAGAGCCGGCTGCT
>JAJDTI010000193.1 GCA_022827245.1 Pseudomonadales bacterium
AGGGAATATCGAGCATATTGGCAAGGACCACAACGCGGCAGTGGCGTGCAGGGCGATCTCCCGAAGGGCGCGCCCCACGGGGCCTGTGGCGGTGTTGCGCCCCTTGGCAATATGCCCGATATTCCCTGCGGGGAACGCGCCACCGCCACGCTTGCGTGGCGCGGCCACTAGACCCCGTGGGACGCGCTGAAGCGGCAGAACACGCGTGACACGACACTAGACGCCTGGCCGCCCCCGGCGGCGGGGACTTGGGCTACATGGACGCGGCGCTCGCCCATCCGCCTTCGGCCGAGGGTAAGGAGCCATTGGCGAGATTGGCGAACGGAACCGCGCCCATGCAGCCCAAGTCCCCGCGTCGGTTTCGACGACCCCGCATCGGAGGTCATCCGTCGTGACCGCGTAACGCGGCCGCTATGGGCAGCCGCGCCGCGCGCAACGCGGGAAGCAGGCCGCCGGCGACGCCGAGGGCCAATGCCCAGGCCAGGCCCTCGTACAGGAGTTCCTGCGTGACGGCGAAATCGAACGCGAGCTGCGATGCGGTGCCGGCGTTCAACGTCGACACCGTGAGACCGTCGAACCCGAAGTAGGCGATCCCCGCGCCGCAAACGCCGCCGAGCAGGGCCAGGGCCAGCGCCTCGGTCACCACCGACACGACCACGGGGAGTTCCGCGAAGCCGAGGGCCTTCAGCGTCGCGATCTCCGTGGTGCGCGCCACGACCGCGGAGTGCATCGAGTTGACGGCCGCGAAAGCGGCGCCCAGGGCCATGATCGCCGTCACCGCCCGGCCGAACAGTTCCAGGGTCCGCGTCAACGCGCCGGACTGGCCGGCGAAATAGGCCCGCTCCGACTGCAGCGCAACGTCCAGACGGGGATCGTTCGAGACGCGTTCCGCCAGCGCATCGACCCGATCGGGGGCGTCCAGGCGCAGGCGCATGGCGTTGATGCCGCCCTCGCGCCGGAACGCCGAACGGGCGACGGGAAGGTCCACCCAGAGTTCGGACTCGTAGGCCGACCCGCCGGCCTCGAAGACGCCCACCACCATCCACTCCTGGTCCCGCACCCGTACCGCGTGGCCTGGTTCGATCCCGGCGAACTCGGCCCGGGCGCCGCGACCGGCGATCAGTTCGGCCCTGCCGGGCTCGAAGCGCCGGCCCGCCACGATGCGGAACGCCTCGCGCAGCTCGAACGCGTCGGGGCCGACCCCCCGGACCACCAGGTTGGCCTCGCGGCCCGTCCCGCGCACCGTCATGTCGGCGACGGCGTAAAGCTCCTCGCTGGCCAGGGTCACGCCCTCGAGGGCCCCGAGCACCTGCGCCTCTGCGAGGCTGATCTGGCTGGAGACCTCGTTGTCGGACCCGGCGCGCAGGACAATGGCCTGGTCACGGTCTCCCGTGCGCCCGAGGGTGGCGTCGAAGCCGGAGGCCATGGCGAGGAGCGCGATCAGGACGCCGGTCACGCCCGCGATGCCCACCACGATCACGCAGGCGCTGCCCAGCCGCTTCGGCAGGCTGCCGAAGTTCAGCCGCACGACCGCCGTGACCTGCCGCAGCATTCCGTTCATGTCCTGCGCAGGGCTTCGGCGATGGAGAGGCGGCTGGCCGTCCAGGCGGGACCCGCTCCGACGGCGAGCCCGAGCAGCACCGCGAGCCCGGCCGCGGTAGCGATCACCTGGCCGGAGACATCGAAGACGCCGACCCCGGCTTCCAGCAGGACGGCGTTGAGGGGGACTTCCGCGACCAGTGTGGCGACGATGCCCAGTCCCGCGCCCAGCGCACACAGGGCAACGGCTTCGCCGAGCAGCATCGCGGCCACGCGCGAATCCGTGAACCCGAGGGTCTTGAGGACCCCGAGCTCCGCGATACGCTCCCGCAACGCCTGCTGCATCGTCACGCCGCTCAGCAGCACGATGGCGAAGAAGACCGCCGAGACGATCCCCGAAGTCATCATGCCGATATCGCCGGCTTGGGCGAGGAACGTGCGGTAGTACTCGCTCTCGGCGGCCGTCTGGGTGGGGTGTGCGGAGTTCTCGAACAGGGTGTCGATCGCGCGGGCAATCTCCCGGGCCCGGCCCGGGTCGGCGACGCGCACGGTGAACCAGCCAACCGTGCCGCGGGCGAACGCCCGTGCCGTGTCGAAGTAGTCGTAGCGCAGGAGCATCAGCGACTGACCCTTTTCGCTCCACGCGAAGGAGCCGACGAGGTCGAACTCCCAGAGCCGGTTCCCGTCCTGCATGGGCCAGATATCCGCCTGGACGGGGATCCGGTCGCCGACGCGCCAGCCGTAGCGGTCCAGCAGGTCCTCCGAAGCCAATGCCGCCATGCGCGTGTTGCCGAAAGCGTCGAGGGCCGCCGCTGCGATGCGGGTCTCCGCGTATAGGCCAAAGTAGCTCGCGGGGTCGACAGCGAACTTGGGGAACGCGTTCTTCGGGTCCTGGTAGATGCCGCCGAACCACGTCTGGTGCGTGACCGCATCCACGCCGTCGAGGGCCAGGATCCGCTCCTGGAAGGCGACGGGCAGTTGATCGGTACGCGAGTACCGCGCGGCGACCACCAGCCGGTCTTCGCTGACCCCCTCGAGGCTGTCGCCGTCGAACCAGGCCGCGACCGTGCGCAGCAGCGTGAACAGGAGGAAGGCGATGGCCAGGGAGAGCAGTGTCAGCCAGGTCCGCACCGGCCGCCGGAACAGGTTGGCCTGCAGGAAGCCGAGCGTGCTCATGGGACCTGGAACACATCCCGCAGCTCGACGATCCCCATGTCCGCTCCAACTTGCCCGACGCCGCACAACGTAGGACGATGGCTATATCGCGTCCACTGAAATTTGAGTATGAGTGATATCGGTATTTCAAATATCAGGAAAACGGACGGCCGATTGCTGCTGGTCTTTCGGGCGTTGCTGGAGTGTCGCAGCGCCTCCCGGGCGGCAGAGCGGCTGAGCCTCAGCCAGTCGGCCGTGAGCCACTCCCTCGCTCGCCTCCGCGAACTCTTCGGCGACGAGCTGTTCCTGCGCCGACCGCACGGCCTCGAGCCGACGACGCGGGCGCTGCGGCTGGCGCCGAACGTGGAGCGGATCGTGAGCCTGCTCGCGGAGATGACGGGCGACCCGCTCGAGTTCGATCCGCGCACCAGCGACCGCCGGTTCGATCTGATCACGCCGGAGTTCGTGGCCGCCCTGGCCGGGGGACGACTGCTGGAACTCTTCGCGGCTCGGGCGCCCGGGGCATCGTTCGGCTTGCGTCAGGCCAGCGGGGAAGCCGTCTGGGACCTGCTGCGGCGGGGCGAGGTAGACCTTGCCGTGGGTCGGTACGAGGCGCCCCCCGGCACCGACTTCACGACCACCCTCCTGTACGAGGACCGTTACTGCGTGGTGATGAGGAAAGGGCATCGGCACACGGGGGACGCGATCACCTACGACCGGTACCGCGTCCTCGGACACGTGTTCGCCTATTCGAACAGTGAGCTTGCGCCCTGGGAGGCGCAACTGGACTACGGCGATCTCAGGGCGGACGCACTGGTGCCCCACTGGCTGACGGCGCTGTCGATGGTGTCTGCCAGCGATTCCATCGCGACATGTCCGAGGCGCCTGGCGGAACGCTTCGCCCGCCCGCTCGGACTGCGGATCGTGGAACCCGGGTTCCTCTCCACGGAAATCCGCGTGTACGCCGCTCGGCGCCGGCACTATGAAGACGTCGGCATCGACTGGCTGCAGGATCGTCTGGCCGACGCGCTGCGTTAGGATGCCAAGCGCATGCTCGAAGAGTGGGGTAGACTAGCTTTACTCGACTTAGTCAACCTGCAGTCATGGACATCGTCAACATCCATCGCGCCAAGACACATCTGTCCAGGCTCGTGGAACGCGCGGCACTGGGTGAACCGTTCATCATCGCGAAGGCCGGCAAGCCCATGGTCAAGGTCGTGCCCCTGGGCGAGCACGAGACCTCGCCGGCGCCAAGGCTCGGGTTCCTGGCCGGTCAAGTCGACGTTCCCGATGACTTCGACCGGATGGGCGAGGACGAGATCGGCCGGATGTTCGAGGGCGACTCCTGAGCGGCCGTCTTCTCGACACGCATGTCCTGCTCTGGGCGGCGGGATCGCCGGAAAGGCTGCCGCCGACCCTGAGGGACGCGCTGGCGAACCCGGCAGAGGAGCCCGCCTACAGCGTGGTGAGCCTCTGGGAAGTCGCGATCAAACGCCGGCTGGACCGCCCGGACTTCCGGGTGCAGCCGACGACGCTCCGGAGAGGACTGCTGGCCGCCGGGTATCGCGAGCTGCCCGTCCGCGGCGACCACACTCTGGCCCTCGACCTGCTGCCGCCGATCCACCGCGACCCGTTCGACCGTATGCTGCTGGCCCAGGCGCACGCGGAGGGGCTGACCCTGGTGACCGCGGACGGTCTGCTTGCCCGTTATCCAGGTCCCATCGAGCGCATTTGACCGGAGCTCTACCCGCCGCGGCCGTTCGCCGGGCGGCCTGCGTGGCGCTACCCGTTACCCCACACGATCGCGTTGCGCACCAGCGTGTTGAACTCCTCCGTCTCCCAACTCCCGCGCAGCGTCGTGGGCGTGACGCCGCCCGCCGCGACGGACTCGTCCACGAAGGGCTGGGAGTTCGAGCGCCGGGCGTGGGTGTGGCCCAGGGCGACGTAGCCGACGGCGCCCTTGCCCACGTCCTTCACGTAGCCCAGCACCCGGGTCTTGCCGTCCGGCAGCAGCGAGGTGTCGGCGTCGTAGCGGAACCCGAAGCCGGGCGGGGAGGGGTCTTCCGGAAGTTCCGTGGTGAGGAGAACGCGGCTCTCGCCGATCGGCTCCACGAGGTAGAGCTCGTCGACGGTCTCGAACGTCGAGGGCAGGCCCTGCGTCAGCGGGTGGCCGTTGGTTACCTGCACCTCGAAGCGGCACACGGGGGGATGGTTGAGGAAGAAGCAACCGAGGGTCTCGTGATGACCTTCCCTGACCATGCGGCGCTGGCGGGTGCCCTCGATCCGGGCCGCGCGGCCGCCGCTCGTACCGTGGAGGCCGAACCAGCGCCCGCCGCCTTCGAGCCACGCGTTCAGCACGTCGAGCTGGTCGCCGCTGGGAACGGGTCCCGCCACGTAGGTCAGCAGCAGTCCGGCGCCGTCGAGCCAGCGGTCGAGGTCCGTGAAGTCGTTCCCGACCGTCGTGGTCATGTCCTCCTGCTCGGCCAGCAGCCCGAGCAGCGACAGGCGCGCATAGTCCATGTCGTGTCCGGCGCTCGCGCCGGGCGGGAATCCGCCGACGATGAGATGGGTGCGTGCGGTCATGGTCGATTCCTCCAGTTGGCGGGCCGATGTCAACCGGACGCCGCTGCGGCGTCCGCGATGCGGGGCGCGAGTTTGTACAGCAGGAGCGCTTCCGAGGAGAGGGTCGCCGCCGGCGGCACCCCGGGGAAGCCGTACTTGCGGGCGAGTTCCGCAAGGACGGGTCCGGCCTCCGGGTCGGCCGCCGTCACCGGGACCAGGGTGCGCTCGTAACGCTTGCCCTCGATGCGCACCACGGCGCGGGGATCCTCGCGGGCTTCGGCCGGCCACTGCTTCCAGAGGCGTCCCCACCAGGAGTCCATGTAGCCGCACGGGACATAGAGGGTGCCCTCGTGCTCCGCCATCCACACCGTACGCGACCGGGGCGGTGTCATGAGCTGCAGCTCGATCTCCATCACGTCGCGCGCGAAGGACCAGTCCGGCTCTTCGGTGACGAGCTCGCCCGCCACGAGCGGTCCGCCGGCGGCGAGGGCATTGGGGCCGTCGGCGAACCGCATGCCGATGAGGTAGACGCCCACCACGAGGATCACGGCGCCGATCAGGACGGAGAGTATGCGAAGGACGATCATGTTCGGGCCTCCTCGCCTCATGTGTAATGTGGCCTTCCCGGGGTCCCTGCGCCGCGCGGGCGGCACGGGGCCGGTCACCCCGTAGTCTGCGAGGCGGCGTCGCCGCGGTCAACGCATAGACTCTTTTTCCGGCATCATTGCGCGTTTTCCGGCAGGCCGAACGATCCGTGGAATGGAACCCGCTCGTGTTGCTGTCGGGCTACGCGGCCGCCATCTTCGCCGTGTCGCTCGCCGGGGGAAGACTGTCCGCTCTCGGCACGATGACCCATACCCGCACGCAGGTGGTCATGAGCCTGGTGTCCGGGTTCATTCTCGGCATCGCGATGTACCACCTGCTGCCGCATGCGCTGCTGCACCTGTCTGGGCCTGGCGCCGTGGCGGACGCGGTCGCGTGGATGATGTTCGGCGTGATCCTGATGGTCTTCCTGCTGCACGTCTTCCACTTCCACCGACACGACTGGAGCGCGGAGGCGGCGGCGCTCCACGATGCCGGGGCGCGTGCCTCGAGCGGCCGTGCGGGAGGGCTGGCGGGCATCGGGCTCGGCCTCTCGCTGCACGCGGTCACCGAGGGCGTGGCGCTCGGCGCGAGCATGCGCACGGACGGGCTGCACCAGGGGGAAACCGCCCTCGCCGGGCTCGGGGTGTTCCTCGCGATCCTGCTGCACAAGCCGCTCGACGCCTACTCCATCGTCGGGATGATGCGCGCGGCCGGGCACGGCGCACGGGCGCGGACGGCGGCGAACTTCGGCTTCGCCCTCGTCGTCCCGCTGACGGCGCTGGCGGCGTTCGTCGGTATCCAGTGGCTCGGTTCCGCGCAGGAAGCCGTCGTCGGGCGGGCGCTTGCCTTCGCGGCCGGGGCGTTCCTGTGCATCTCGCTGTCCGACCTGCTGCCGGAGATACACTTCCACAGCCACGACCGCGGCAAGCTCATCGGCGCGTTCCTGGTGGGCATCGCCCTGGCATACGGCCTTTACTACCTGGAGTGGAGCATGGGGGCCTGAACCGTCGCTTCGGGAGTCAGGAGCCCTCAGCCGGGGGAGCTTCCCCGACCGCTGACGCGTAAGGGAGTGCCAGCATTTTCCTCCGTCGCCGGAGACGTACTTCCATGCAAGGCGCGCCGCGCCGCCAGTTCGGCGAGGATCTCCTCGTGCCGTTCGCGCGTGAGCCTGATGTGGAAGAAACACCAGAGCGCCACGACAGCGAAACCGGCCACGTAGGGCCCGTACAGGAGCCCGAGATCCACCAGCGTCT
>JAJDTI010000103.1 GCA_022827245.1 Pseudomonadales bacterium
GTCCGCGCCGGTCGCGCGGGCGGCCGCGACGATGGCCTGGACGTTCAGGTAAGTGTCTTCGGGGAGGTATCCGGGCAGCCGTGCCGTAGCCGTGGCCGCTTCGAGGTGCGGGGCGCCGGCGTCGATGTCCGAGTAGGCGGCGACGCTCTCGATCCCGACGTCCGCGCACGCGCGCACGATGCGGCCACCCACGGCGCCCCGGTTGGCGATGAAGACCCGGTGGAACATCTCCCGTGCCGTGGCTTCAGTCGGCGTCGCGGTACTCTCGCCACGCGGCGAGGTAGGCTTTCAGGCTGCCGGACGGGGCCGGGTCCGCCGGGTCCGCCGGGTTCGCCGGGCCTGCGTAGCACCGGTCGCCGGGCACGTACGCGGCCGCCGCGCGCTCGACCCCGTGCAGGATAGCGGCGACCGTTGGCCCATCGAGGTCCACCTCGAACATGTCGGTCGCGGCCCCCCCCTTGTGATCGCGTGGCTTGGCCAACGGCCGGGCCTGCATGGCGTCGCGCAGCGCCGCCGCTACCGGCGGCTCGACCCATTGCGCCGTGCGGGTCAGCATCCAGCGTGACAGGACGCGGGGATGATCGCAGCGCGCCTTGTAGGTCGCCCAGTCCAAGACGACTCAGACGGCGTCGAAGTCGAGCGGTGTGCCGGTGAGGCGCTCGTAGGCTTCCAGGTACCGGGACATGGTGTTCTGGAGGACATCGTCGGGCAGGCGCGGTCCAGGCGGCGTCTTGTCCCAGGCGCCGCTGGCCACGACCGTCTCCAGGTAGTTGCGCACGTACTGCTTGTCGAAGCTCGGCTGCTCCTTCCCCGGCTCCCATACGTCCGCGGGCCAGAACCGGGAGCTGTCGGGCGTGAAGATCTCATCGATGAGCAGGGGTGTGCCCGCGCCGTTCACCCGGCCGAACTCGAACTTCGTGTCGGCCAGGATGATGCCCCGCTCCAGGGCGTAGCTGCGCGCGTCCTCGTAGAGTTCCAGGGTCGTGTCCTGCAGCCAGCGCATCGTGTCCTCGCCCACGATGGCCGCACCCTGCTCGAAGGAGATGTTCTCGTCGTGCAGGCCGATCTCGGCCTTGGTGGAGGGCGTGAACAACGTCCGCTCCAGCCGGTCCGAATTGACGAGTCCCGCAGGAAGCGGGATGCCGCAGACCTTGCCGCTCGACTGGTAGTCCTTCCAGCCGCTGCCCGTGATGTACCCGCGGGCAATGCACTCGACGGGGAGTACTTCGGTGACGCGGCAGAGCATGATGCGGCCGCGCAGGGAGTCGCGCTCGGCGTCGGTGAGACCGGGCACGTCGGCGACATCCGTCGACACGAGGTGATGGTCCACCCGGTCTCCCACCCGGTCGAACCAGAAGCGGGAGATCTGCGTAAGCACGACTCCCTTGCCGGGCAGGCCGTTTGCCATCACGACGTCGAAGGCGCTGAAGCGGTCCGTCGCGATGATCAGCAGGCCCGGGTCTCCGCCCGGCAAAGTGACGTCATAGAGGTCCCGGATCTTGCCGGAGCGCTTGTTCGGCAATCCGAGATCGGTGCTCATGACCGGTTCCATCGTTGTCTTGTCCTCCCGTTGTGTTGTCCTGTCCGCCGGCCGCCGACCCCGGCTATCCGGCCAGCGCCTGCTCGAAATCCCGCACCAGGTCGTCCGCGTCCTCGATCCCGACGGAGATGCGGATCAGCGAGTCGGCGATACCCATGCTCGCCCGCCGCTCGGGTCCCATCTCGTGGTAGATCGTATGGGCCACCGGGATGGCGAGCGTCCGGTTGTCCCCCAGGTTGCTCGACTTCACCACGACCCGCAGACGGTTCAGGAACGCGAAGAGGTCCACGCCGTCGTCGAGCTCGAAGCTGAAGAGCGCTCCCGGGTAGCGGAACAGCTCCCGCGCGAGGTCGTGCTCGGGATGATGGGGCAACCCGGGGTAGTACACCTTCGCCACCCGGTCGTGGGCGTCGAGGTACTCCGTCAGGGCCCGCGTGTTGGCGCACTGGCGCGCGAGGCGCAGCGCGAGCGTCTCCGAGCCGATCGCGATGTGGTGGGCGGCGTCGGGTCCCATCGCGGCGCCGAAATCCCGGAGCCCCTTCTTGCGGATCTGCTGTATGCCCCAGCGCTGGACGTCGCCGGTGCGATACGTGTCGTAGATGTTGTCGAACGCGCCCCAGTCGAAGTGGCCGGTTTCCGTCACGGCCCCGCCGAGGGCGTTTCCGTGACCCCCGATGTACTTCGTGAGGCTGTTGACGACCAGGCTAGCGTGGGCGGTGACCGGCTGGAACAGCCAGGGAGACGTCATGGTGTTGTCGACGACGTAGACCAGTCCCCGGTCGCGGCACAGGTCTCCGATACGCGCCAGGTCGCTCACCTGGGTACGTGGGTTCGCGATGGTCTCGACGAACACCAGCCGGGTGTCGGGGCGTATCGCCCCTGCCACCGCCTCCGTCCGCGTCGCGTCGACGAACGTCACGTCGATGCCGTGTACGTGGAAGCTCTGGAACAGGCTGTTGGTGTTGCCGAACAGGAAGGCGCTCGAGACGAAGTGATCGCCCTGGCGCAGCATTGCGAAGAGGAGCGTGCCGATGGCGCCCATGCCGGTGCCGAAGCACACGGTCGCGACCCCGTTCTCCATCCGGCTGATCTTGCGCTCGAGCGCCGAGACGGTGGGATTGACCTGGCGCCCGTAGGAGTAGCCCGAGTGCGTGCCCTGGAACACGCCGGCCAGGTCCCTGGCGTCTTCGTAGCCGTACGCCACGGTCGCATGCACGGGCTTGTGCAACGAGCCGTGTTCTATCGGGTCGAGGCGGTCCGAGTGGACGATGGACGTGGTGAATCCGGGGGATTCGTGCATCCGGAGCAACTGCCCTCGCAGAGCTACCCTTTCCGGGAGGGGCGCGGACTATACGCGACGCGCGTGTCCGAAGGTAGCGGCTTCCCGGGGCGGGGGTTCGGCGTCGGCGCAGGCGGGTGCCGGTCCAGGTAGGGGGCGGTCGCGAGCAGCTCCGTCACCGTGTCGGCGGTCACCGGCTCGTCGAACACGAATCCCTGGCCTTCCCTGCAGCCGAGCGTGCGCAGGTAGTCGAGTTGCCCGGCGTTCTCGATGCCGTCGGCGAGGAGGTCGAGCGCCAGACCCTGCGCGATGCCCGCGATCGCGTCGAGCGCCCGCGTGTCCCCGGAAGTCCCGCGGACCTCTTCGACGAAGCCGCGATCGATCTTCAACGCGTCGATGGGCAGGCGCCGCAGGTGGTCGAGGGACGAGTACCCGGTACCGAAGTTGTCGATGGCGACGCGGACACCCCAGCGTCGCAGGCTCCTGAGCTTTGGCACGACCAGTTCGACGTCGTGCATCAACGCGTTTTCCGTGATCTCGAGGGTGACCGCCTCGTGCGGCAGCCCGGCGGCGTCCAGGGCCCGGCGAAAGCGACGCACGAAGCCGGCCTGGTCGAGCTGCTGCGTGGAAGCGTTGACGGACAGCCGGCAGTCGGTGTGACCGAGGGCGCGCCAGTTCGCTACCCGGTCGAATGCCTGGCGCTGGACCCACTCGTCGATCTCGGCGATCAACCCCGCTTCCTCGGCGACGGGCAGGAACTCGTTCGCGTCGACCAGGCCGCGCTCGGGATGCCGCCAGCGGGCGAGCGCCTCGACGCCGGAGATGGCGCCGGTGTCCAGGTCGACCCGGGGCTGGTAGTACACCTCGATCTCCCCGGCCGCCAGGGCCCCGCGCAGGTCGCGCTCGGCCGCCAGCCGGCTCGAGAACTTGAGGTTCATGCCGCCTTCGAAGAACTCGAAGCCGTCACCGCCCGTACCCTTGGCGTGGTACATGGCCATGTCGGCGTTCTGGATCATGGCCCGGGCGGTGTTCCCTGCCTGGGGGTAGAGCGCGATGCCGGCGCTGGCGGCGATGTCGAGTTCGTTGCCGTCCACGACGAACGGGGCCCGCAGCCTTTCGAGCAGCCGTCCGGACGCGGCGGCCGCCTGGCGGCGGGTGTGGACGTTGGGCAACAGCACGGCGAACTCGTCGCCGCCGAAGCGCGAGAGCGTGTCGCCCCGCTGCAGGTTCTCCTGCAGGCGCCTCGCGACGGCCTGCAGCAGGCGGTCGCCCATGGCGTGACCGAAGCGGTCGTTGACCGCCTTGAAGCGATCGAGATCGAGGAAGACCAGCGTCGGCCCGCGCTTGCGGCCCGCCTGCTCGAGGGCGACCTCCAGCCGGTCCTCGAGCAGCGCCCGGTTGGGCAGGTGGGTCAGGACGTCGTGGTAGGCCTGGAAATCCGCGGCCTGGCGGTTCTCCTTGTCTTCGGAGATGTCCCGGGCCACGACGAACGCTCCGGCGAACGCTCCGTCAGCGGTTCGCAGGCGCGTGACGGTCAGGTCGGCCCACATGGCGGTCGACTGCTGCGGCCGCGGGCCCGCGACCTTCGGGTGCCGCCTGAGCCGAAGTTCCGCCCGCCGCACGTCCCCGGGGCCCTTGCGGTCCTCGTCGAACAGGTTGCGGGCGATCTCGAGGTCCTCGGCGTCGACGAACTCGGCATACGGCCGGCCGAGAAGAGCACCGGCCTCGTAGCCGAGGAGGCGCCGTACGGTCTCGTTGAGGAAGCGGAACCGCCCGCCGCGGTCGATGACGCACACGAGGTCGGGAGCGTTGTCGATCATGAGGCGGTGCAGCGCGTCGCCGGGCCGCGCCGGCGGTGTCGTCTCGCTGTCCTCACCGGCGTCGGCCTCGGGTTCCATGCCTGGCAGGAGCTTCACCAGGGCGGCGAGGGAGACGGCGGGTAGCTGGTCTCGAAGGTGTTCGTCCATGCCCGCTACGATCCGTCAGACCGCAAAGTACCTGTCAGCGGTCGCCATTTCCAGTTTGCGTCCCGAACAGGTCGAAGACGCGGGCGAGCGCGGACAGGGCCAACACGTGACGCAGCCGGCCGTCGCGCATCGCGGTCCTGATCTCCTCCAGCGTCGCGAGATGTACGTGAATCGCCTCGCCGAGTCCCGGGGTCGGTTCGCCCAGGCGTTCGACGCCTTCCGCCAGGAAGTGGTGGCAGAGGTGGGGGTGAATCGCCGGGTTGGGCTCGACGGCGCCGAGGCTCCGCCACGTGCCGCCCCCGTAGCCGGTCTCTTCCAGCAGCTCCCGCTGGGCGGCGGCGAGCGGCGTCTCGCCGGCATCCACCATCCCGCCCGGCGTCTCCAGGGTGCAGGCGCCGAGACCGAAGCGGTACTGCTCGACCATGACAGACAGCCCGGACGTCGTCAGCGCGACGCAGTTGACCCAGTCCACGGACTCGAGCACGAGCCGCTTCAGTGCCTCCCGGCGGGAGGGATGGCGCATCCAGTCGTAGCGCACCTGCAGCAGGCCGAGGTCGGGTCCCCGTTCGGTGGACGCGCGGTCCCAGACCAGTTCTTCGGGGCCCGCGGGCGGAGCCGGGGCGTGTGTCCCGACGGCAGCCATGTCTCCCCCCGGCTCGTCGCTCATCGATACCCCGTCAGTTCCATGTAGCCGCTGCCGGCACGGCGTCCGTCGGGAGCGTGCACGCGCACCAGACCCTCCCAGTACCGTATCGACGTGTCCATGACCTGGTCGTCGACGGCCGCGTCCACGAGCAGCGTATCGCCATCGACCTGGAGCCGCCACCGGACGGGCCAGCGGACGTTCTCCCGATCGCGCCACTGGCGGTCGGGGACCAGGTCGAAGTCGTCCGCGTCGAGATGGCGGGACCCGTCGGCGTCGACCAGCAGTCCCTGGTCGTAGCCGTCCGGCCGCCCGTCGCGCCGACGGAGCTGGAAGACCATCAGGTCACGCCCGTCGTCCAGGTGCAGCGCGAACCAGTCCCACCCGGCGTACTCGTCGGCCAGGACGCTGGTGCTCCACTCTCGGTCGAGCCAGCCATGTCCCGCCACGGAGACGGTTCCCGCGGACGTGCGCAACGTCCCGCTCGCGCGCAGCCGGGGGATCGAGTAGTAGTAGGAAGCGTTGTCCGGGCCCTTGGCCGACAGCCCGCGGTCTCCCTGCAGGGAGGGGGGCCGGGCGCCCTCGAGGGTCAGGTCGACCGCGAACGCTTCCGTGGCCCCCGTGAGCCGCAGCGGCAGGAAGGCGCCCTCCGCGGATGCAAGCCGCCAGCCCTCGATCCAGGCGGCGAACGGCGCGGTGCGCACGCCGGCCAGCCGGGGATGGCCGCGGGCAAGCCGTTCGGCCTCGATGTGCTTCCGCGCTTCGACGTCGGTGAGGGCGAGGTGTCCCAGGAAGACCTGTCCGGAACGCCACGCGTCGCCGTCGTCCGGCGTGCCGCCTGGCCGCAGTGCCTGGCGGAAGAGCGTGAACTGGACCCCGAACTCGTGACCGGCCGGGGAACGCAGGGCGACCGTCAGGTACCACCACTCGCTTCGGAACCGGGGATGCGGCCCATGATCCGCCGGGAAGGAGAAGGGGACCACGCGGTCGGCCACCCGGAATCCCTCGTCCGGAGAGCCGCCCAGCACCTGCGCCAGCCGGAGGCCCTGGGCCGGCGTGTCCGCGGGCGACTCGCCGCAGGCCGCGAGGACCAGGACGGCCACCGCCGCGATCCGTCCGCGCCTCTCAGGCCAGTTCATGTCGGGCGGCCCCGGTGACCGCGCGCGCCGCCGCCCGCGTCGGAGCGAGCCCAGCGAGCAGTGCGGCGGCGATGCCGAGCGCGACGGGAGGCAGGATGCTCCCCGCGGTCGGAGTCCAGGGAATCGACCATCCGAAGGCGACCGGATTGACTTCGACGCAGAGCACCCACGCGATCGCGAGGCCGAGCGGGATGGCGAGCACGGCGGCGGCGACGCCGATCACGCCATTCTGCTGCGTCGCGAGCAGCGCGATACGGCCCTCGCCCACCCCCAGCGTGTAGAGCAGCCGGTTCTCGCCCCGCCGGCGAGCCTGCAGTTCGGACAGTGCGTTATAGAGCCCCGCGACCGCGACCAGGAGCGCGATCAGGGTGAGTTCCGAAGCGATCTCGAAGGTGGCGTCGAACACGTCGAGCGCGAGCTGGCGCGTTTCGACGTGGTCCCGCACGACGGCGCCGGGAAACCGCGCCTGCAGCGCCGCCGCGACGGTGTCCCGTTGGCTGCCGTCGGTCAGGACTGAGAAGCTATCGTACGCGATGCCGTCGAGGAGGGGTTCGAACTGGTCCGTCGCCGCGATGATGCGCGGGCCGGGCGCGCCGTAGTCCCGGAACACGTGGGCCACCTCGACCGCGCGGCTGCCGCGACCGCCGGCCACCCGCACGGTGTCGCCCGGTGCGACGCCCAGGGCCCGGGCCCCGCCCTCGTTCAGCAGCACGGCTTCGGGGAAGGGGTTCCCGTAGCCGTAGCGCCGCGCCTCCTCCGCGTCACCGCGGGTGAGCGTCACGCGCGCCGAGACGCCGTCGAGTGCAACGGAGGCGCGGCCGTAGGCGCGAACGTCGGTGACTCCGGGAACGGCACGCACCGGGTCGAGCGATGCTGCCCTATCGGGTAACGGGGCTGCGGTCTCGACGTGGACGCCCTCCCAAAGGCGCTGATCCAGCATGCCGGAGAAGTCCCGCCGGAAACTGTCGACCATGATGCCGATGCCGATGGCGGCGGCCACCGCGACCGACAGGGCGCCGACGGCGACGTGCACCTCCGCGAGCTGGTTTGCCACGGACCGCACTGCCGCGCGGTGCACGACGCCCATCGGCGCACTGCCGCGCTCGAACAGCCGCCTGAGCGCCCGGCCGGACCAGGGTACGAGGACGGCGATCTGGAGCAGGCAGAGGGCAAGCACGATGCCGAAGGCGCCGGCGAGGGTCGCCGACCACGCTGAAAGGAGCAGCAGAAGCGCAGCGCCGGCGGCCCAGGCCCGCGGGACGAGGCGGGACGGTGACCGCGTGGATGCGGCAAATGCCCCGAGCGCCGCCACGCCCACGCCGCAGACGGCGCCTTTTGCGGCGGCCACGCCGGAGAGCGGCAGGACGTCCGGCGACGGGGCCGGTCCCTGCACGAGCAGGGCCGCGAGACCCCAACCCGCGCCGGTGCCGAGCCCCGCGCCCATCAGACCGAGCAGGATCCCCTCGCCCACGAAGAGCAGCCGCAGCGTCCCGCGCGGCACGCCGAGGGCGGCCAGCTGCGCGTCGCTTGAGCGTCGGCGGGCGACGTTGGCATGCGCCGACTGATAGACCAGAAAGGCCGCCACGAACAGGGCCAGCATGCCGAGCGCGCCCAGGTTGAAGAGCAGGGCGAGGGCGAAACGGCGGGTCGGCTCGGCTTCGGACCACGGGCGGGCGCGCAGGCCGCGGCCAAGGTCGAGGGAGTCGGGCTGCCGGAACCCGGCCGTGATGCCGGGCAGCCATCGCTCGAGCACGGGGCTGTCCGCCCCCGCGCGGATCCAGACCGCGGTCGGGTCGGCGCGGTCGAGGACCCTTCGGGCCGTCGCGATGTCCCCGACAAACCAGTCGGCGGTGCTGCCGAACACGCCGACGATCGCTACCTCCGTGTCGTTCAGCCGGAGGACGTCTCCCGGCGCGAGGCCGAGTGCCTTGCCCGCGAGGACGGCGTTGCGGGTGAGGAGGTCGATGGCCGCGCCGCTCGGCCCCTCCCTGCCGGTCTCCGCCGGTCGCCGGTCCGCCAGGAGCCTGCGCCGCGGGAGCTTCGCGCCAGCGAAACTCCCAACGCGACCGTCAGGTCGCGCGAGCATGTCGATGCCGACGAGCCGGCGGGGCTGTCCCCCGGCCGCCGCGTATCCCTCGACGACCGGGACCACCGCCTCGATCCCCGTGACCGCCCCGTTTCGCCACCGCGCGCGCAGATCGAAATAGTCGTCTTCGGTCAGGGACCCCGCGCGCAGGATGTGCGTGTATTCCGTGACGGAGTCGGCGTCGAGGCGGGCCTGGATGCGCTCGCTGACGAGGTGCACAGCGACGACGGACGCGACCCCCAGCGCCGTCCCGAGTACCTGCGCGGCCGTTGCGGCCGGCGTGCGGGCGAGGTAACGGAGCTGGTGGCGCAGCAGGAGCCGGAGGCCTGGCAGCGTTGCCGGCGGCGTCATTGCCGGAGTCTGACGACGATGTCCGCGCGCTCGGCGAGGCGCTCGTTGTGGGTGGCGAGGACCAGCCCGGCCCGCGCGTCGCGGACCTGTTCCCAGAGGCAGTCCGCCACGCGCGCGGCGTTGTCCGCATCGAGATTGCCGGTGGGCTCGTCGGCCAGCACGAGTGCCGGCGCGTGCGCCAGGGCGCGCGCGATGGCGACGCGTTGTTGTTCCCCGCCGGAGAGGGTGTCGGGAAAACGCCGCGCGAGGTCCGCGATGCCGAGCGGCCCGAGCCGGCCCAGCGCCTCGTCGGCGCGGTTCCGCAGACCGTTCAGCTCCAGGGGCAGGAGCACGTTCTCCTCCACGGTCAGCGTCGGCAACAGGTTGAGGAACTGGAAGACGAAACCGACGTGGCGGCGGCGGTACCGCAGGCGTCCCGCGCGCGACAGGGCGTGGACCGCGATCTCGCGGCTCCGGTCGGCCGCGCCTTCGACGACCACGCGGACCGCGCCGGCGTCCGGTCGAAGGAGCCCGCCGATCAGGTTCAGCAGCGTCGTCTTGCCGCTGCCGCTCGGCCCCCAGACGGCGGCGACCTGCCCCGGCCCCAGCCGGAACGAAACGTCGCGCAGGATGTGCCGGACCTGTGCGCCGTCCGCGCGCTGGAAGGCGACCCCGTCAACCTGGAGCATGTCGGTGGGGGCCTACGGTTTGTGCGAGGTGCCGAACAGGGACAACATGTGTCGGGAGGAGGGAGGCATGAACAAAGTACCGGTCCACAAGTTCCTGGTGCGGCTGCCGGTCGACCTGCACCAACGCGTCACGGAGGCCGCGGAGCGTTACAGGAGGAGCGTGAACTCGGAAATCGTAGCACGGCTCGAGCAGTCCCTCGCCGGCCTGCCGCACGATGCGGACGAGTCGGCCGTGGAGCCGCCGTTCTTTCCATACATAGAGACCACCTTCCGGCGCGACCTGTCGGAACAGGAGAACGCGTTGATCCGCGCGTTCCGGCGCCTCTCGCGACGCCAGCGCGGGGCGCTGGTCGCGCTGCTCACCGGATAAGGAGGACAACATGCGCGCGCAATCGATCGAGGGGAACCACGGCCGAGCAGCCGCCGGACGGGTTTCCCGGGCGGCCTGCCTGGGGATGCTGGTTGCGGTCGGGACGCTGGCTGTGGCGGAAGAGGGCCGCGCCGACGGGGACTTCCCCGCCACGGTCTACTGGGGCGACACGCACGTCCACACCGCGATCTCCGGGGACGCGTTCCTCGGGGGCACGCGCCTCGGACTCGACGACGCGTACCGGTTTGCGCGCGGCGACGAGGTGACCAGCACGTCGGGCCAGCGGGCGCGGCTGCGTCGCGCGCTCGACTTCCTCGTCGTCGCCGACCACGGCAACAACGCGGGGGCGGCGTACGCGCGTGGTGCGTGGGAGAACGAGTCGGCCTTCCGCGAGACGGCCCTGGGGCGGATGTGGGCCGAAGCGTTCGCGGACCTCGACGCGGACCCGGAGATCGACAAGGAGGCCCTGCGCACGGGCCCGTTGTTGCCCACGCACCGTCCCAACCAGATCGCCGTGCGGCACGAGCGCTTCCGGAACTCCGTCTGGCGGATGACCACGGCCGCTGCCGACCGCTACAACGACCCGGGCCGTTTCACGACCTTCATCGCGTACGAGTGGACACCGCTGCTCGGTGCTGTGCACCGGGTGGTCCTCTTCGAGGACGACGCGGAACGGGCGAACCAGGTGGTGCCGCTGACGTCCAGCGACACCGTCCACGCCGAGGTGCTCTGGGACTACCTTGCCCGCTACGAAGAGCGCACCGGCGGTGCGGCGATCACGATCCCGCACAACAGCAACCTAACGTTCGGGCTGATGTTCTCCCTCGCGGACTCGTGGGGGCGTCCGCTGACGCGGGAGCGGATGGAGACACGCGCGCGTTTCGATCGAGTGGTGGAAGTCACCCAGATCAAGGGCGATAGCGAGACGCATCCCTGGCTCTCCCCGGACGATGCGTTCGCGGACTTCGAAACCTGGAACGGCTGGGGCGGCAAGGAGCCGTCGCCGGACAAGCCGCCGGAGCAGGTGCGGTACGAATACGCGCGGTCCGCCCTGCAGCTCGGGCTCTCGCAGCTCGCGCGCAAGGGGGTCAACCCGTTCCAGTTCGGCATGATCGGCAGTTCCGATGCGCACACGGGCCTGGCGGCCGTGGCGGAGGACAACTTCTGGGGCAAGCACGCGGGCGCGGAACCGAGGGCGGGACGGCTCTTCGACGAACGTCCCACGACGGGATGGCAGGCCAATGCGGCCGGTTACGCCGGCGTCTGGGCGGGCGAGAACACGCGGGCGTCGATCTTCGCCGCCTTGCGGCGCAGGGAGGTCTACGCGACGACGGGTCCGCGGATCGTCCTGCGCTTCTTCGGCGGCTGGACGTTCGACGATGCGGACGCGGTCCGCACGGACCTCGCGGCGGCCGGCTATCGCCGTGGCGTCCCGATGGGAGGCGAACTCGCCGCCGCGCCGGAGCACGGGGCTCCGACCTTCCTGGTCCGCGCGCTCAAGGATCCGGACGGGGCGAACCTCGACCGCGTGCAGGTCGTCAAGGGTTGGCGCACCGCGGACGGCGAACTCCATGAGCGCGTCCACGACGTGGCGTGGTCGGGCGCGCGTGCACCCGACGGGGACGGCGCCGTGCCCGACGTCGGGAGTACCGTGGACGTCGAGCGGGCGCGGTATTCGAACACGATCGGCGCGGCGGAACTCTCGACCGCCTGGGTCGATCCGGACTTCCGGCCGGAGGAGTACGCCTTCTACTACGTGCGCGTGCTGGAGATTCCGACGCCGCGCTGGACGGCCTACGACGCGGCGCGTTACGGGATCGGGGACATCCCGGAGCACATTCCGATGGTGACCCGGGAACGCGCCTACTCCTCACCGATCTGGTACTCGCCCGCCCGGTAGGGACGGGCTTGTCTCCATGAGCGCTAACTGACGCGACTTCGCCGTCCGGCCACCGCGCGGGATTGTCCTACGTGACCATGGCCGGCGCGCTGGCGTGCCGAGCACGCCCCCGAGCATCGCCCGGCACCTCGGCTGGATCGATCAGGCCGATGCGTCGCCCACCCCTGGAGACCAGCCAAGTCCGCGGGATCGCCACTTCGCGTTCGCGACGCGCGTCCGCGTAGCGCCCAGGCGGCGGCGCGCGCCCCTTCCACCCGTCGAACCACAGCCCTGAACTCGTACTGTCCAGTACCACCGGCGGCACCCGCCGACGTCGTTGCCGAAAATGCTTGCGCGCATTCAATAGCACGTACGCCACCGCCCGCCTGACCTCGGTGGGCGTGCGCTTCACCGCATGATGGAACCGATCCGCCAAGACCCGCCCCACGCGCCCGAACACCCGGAACGGTCGCATTTGCGCGCATTCTCCGTAAGTCCCTGATAATCAGGGTTTTGGAATCAAAACGAATCGCAACCTAGGCCAGTCAAGGAGTTGCAAATTGCACAATTCTCTACAAACTGAGTACCAACTTGCGCGAGGTAACACAGCTCGCGGAAGCATTTGCAGCCATGGATTCCAGATCAGTTCTGTGGACTGCGCGGAGCGCACCGCTAGGCGACGTGGATATGCTCTCGCGCTCCGCGCCATGTATACCTAATGCAACCAACTATGACGTTCGGGAGCAAGGTATAACTAAAATGTTCCACTACGCCTGTGTACGTTTTAGTATACGTTAACAGGTATATGATCTGTGGCAGGCGTGAGCCAGCGTAATAGCGCATGGCGCTGCGCGGAGGGTGTTTGACGGCCGACCGTGTTCCGGGGAGAATCGCCGGTTTCTCCGTTGTGGAGTTCGCTCCGTGGACCAAGAACATTCGCCAGCACCGGGTAGGGACGCCTTCCACTGCCCGTATGAGGATTGCGGTGCCTACGCCCATCAGACATGGCGTATGGCGGGAGCTAGCGCCGAAGGTCTTGGCCGACAGATCATGGGGGTGCTACGCGCTCGAAAAGACGAGCCTCGGGGGAGTCTTACAGCCCCCGGGGTCGAGTTTGAGTCGAGGGCAGTCCTTGGCTTTGGGCTATCCGAATGCAGCCGATGTGGGAGGGTGAGCGTCTGGGTGGGCAACCAGATCGCCTGGCCCCGTGTCTCGCAAGCCCAGCCGCCAAATCCGGATCTTCCAGAGCAGGTGAAGAAGGACTACTTAGAGGCGGCGACAATTGCTCGGCTATCACCACGCGGCGCGGCTGCGTTACTACGATTAGCTGTTCAACGGCTGTGTCAGGACTTGTCTGAGGAACGGGAGCTTAATGACGCCATTGGCGATCTTGTGGCCAATGGGCTTCATCCGATAGTGCAAGAGGCGCTCGACAGCGTGCGGCTGATTGGCAATGAGGCGGTCCATCCCGGTCAGATGGGCTTGGAGGATGATCACGAAACGGTAGCTCGCCTTTTCATGTTGCTAAACGTGATCGCGGAGCAGATGATCACCCGGCCCAAGGAGGTGCGGGAGGTCTACATGGGATTGCCAGAAGAGAAACGGAACCAGATCGATAAGCGCGATGGGAAAGTCAGCGAAAACTAGCCATGTACCAGATACACTGATCCTTCTATTGCCGCAGCCAGCCCAACGCTAGCCAATCCCACACACAGAGCCAGAGCGTCAGTCCTTAGCCATGCGTAGTCGTTACGCGTAAAAGATCTTCATCTTGCAACTTCACCGGGTCTGACCCGCGTTTACCGTTCTACCTCCCTCGCGTGACTAATCGCTGGGAGCAAAGCCATTGGCATTTGGTGAGTGGCCGGAGAGTCCGCTAGTTGCTCCCGGGTAACCTTTTCGGCATCCGTAGCGGCAAGAACTGTTTGTTGTTTAGTAGGTCCAGGCCACTACCAGCCCTCGCGGCTATCAGCTTGCTGCAGGTGGACGACCGTAACTCACGTCCTTCCAAGGACCGCTAACCCTTTCAACTATCCGTCCCGAAGGTTACGCCTGCATTGGCATTTAGGGCTCAGAGATCGGTATATCTGTCAATCAATCGTGAAAAGATTTCATGATCAATAAGGACACCGAAAGTGTCTCGCGGAGCCAAATACAAGCATGGACGTGCAACAAACACGATTTACCCTGAGGTTGGACCGGGACATAGATCACGCGCTCGGCATCATTGCGAAGCAACGTGAATCGAACAAGTCCGATCTCTGATCTTCACGCTGGTTAGATCAGAGGACAACTAACACGGTCCCTGCTTAGGCGCTTCAGCTTGGCAGTTTCCAGATTGCCTAGCGGGACTACCTAACGCCCTGCTACGATGCTCCGTTTTGGGAGCACATCAATGGACAAGCTAATTGAATGGAAGATCCTGCTAGGCGACTACCACGGCAGGGAACTTCGCGTGGTTCGGACGCAAGGTGGCGAATGGCACGCAACGGACGGGGAACGTGTCGTGCCAGTGACACGGGGAGGCGAGATCGAGCGAAGGGTTAGGCAGGTGTTCCAGCGGCAAGGGGAGGGACCGGGGGAGCCTGAAAGCGGAGCAAGCTCAAACGCCTAAGGTTCTCCCCCCGGCCATCGCACTTTGGACTTGGGATGGTGCAAGAGTCCGGGAAAGCGGAACCGCGTGATCCTAGGGACCGCGCCAGAGCCAAGCAACCCAGGCGATCTGACGCTAAAGCCGTACACAAGGGAGCGAACACCACGCCGTTACTGGCGGGATCCTGAACACCCGCTTCACGCACCGCGCAAAGCGGGCCGCGAGACTCTTCATGCCGTTCGCTAGGCACACCTTCCCCTGCGCCTCCACCAGGAAGTGCGCGTGGTCGTCCTGGATGGAGTAATGCACCACCCGGAACCCGGGCCGCTGCGCACACGCACTCTCCCGGAACGCCCGCACGAACCGCCCGCAGCGCAGCGGCGGCACATCGTCCAGCACGCGCACGGTAACCAGCGGGGCAATGCCCCGGCACCCCGCCTCGGTCGCGGTGCGGCACCCGCGAATGACGCGTACGGGGACGGCCTGCACCGGGACGCGCGCCGCCACGGCCGCAGGGGCGAAACTCGATACTTGCCTGGCGCGATTGCCGGCGGCGTTTCGATCGCACGAGAGGGGGTTCCCGGGAGGTTTGCGCGGTCACGAAACTCGCTTCACCGACGCCTCCCCCCAACTGAACATCGCCCTTTCTCAATCCCGGCGACGGGCCGGCCACCAGACGCACCGCCAACGAAGACGAGACGAACCGCGCCCACGGGTCACGGCAGCCGCCGGAACTTGAAAAGGGCGATGTTCTCCTCGGGGCGGCGATGGCCCTCCGCAACCGATCTCCCGGGTGATTAGGGCGATGTTCCGTTGCGGAGAAGACACCCTTCAAGACCCGTGGCTAGCACCTGACCCGCTCCACGACCCCACCAAGAGCAGGGAGCGTTTTCCACGGGCCGTCCACGGGCGCGGTCCCCCAGAACACCAGAGCGCCGGTGGGCGGGCGGTGGAAAACGCGGCGCAGGGCCGTGGCAACTCCAAATCAGGGCGACTTCCGTTGCGGGGCACTCGCACTGTACCCGCGATTCACGCCAATGCCGACGGCGCGGCACCCGGCGGATCGCGATGCCCAAAGGGCGCGCCGAAGAAGAGGGCGACGTTCGCAGGCGCTCGGAGCCACTTTGCGCGCGTGGCCTCCTGCGGACGGGCCTGTCCCGTCCCGCCGCGGGTCAGGCGGAGCGCTTCAGCAACCGTTCCTGCTGCCGTTTCCAGTCGCGGTCCTTGACGGTCGCGCGCTTGTCGCGTTGCCGCTTGCCGCGGGCCAGCGCGATCTCGCACTTGACGCGGCGGTGCTTCCAGTAGAGCGCGGTGGCGATGCAGGCGTAGCCCTTCTGCTGCACGTGCTCGGCAAGGCGCGCGATCTCCTTCGCATGCAGGAGCAGCTTGCGGGAACGGACCGGGTCCGCGGTCACGTGGGTGGAGGCGCTCGCGAGCGGCGTGATGTGGGCGCCCTCGAGCCATGCCTCGCCGTCCCGCACGAGCACGTAGCTGTCGCGCAACTGCACGGCGCCGGCGCGGATGCTCTTGAGTTCCCAGCCCATCAGCGCAAGGCCGGCCTCGAACGTCTCCTCGAGCGCGAATTCGAACCGCGCGCGGCGGTTGAGGGCGATCGTGGGTCGGTCCCCTTTCGCGGGTCTGGCCATGCCTCAATTATAATCGGCTGCCCCATTTCGGGGTCCGGGGGTCGGGCGCGCCATGGCGGAACAGGACGTTTCCAGGCACGGGATGTGGTCGAGCCGGTGGCTCTTCATCCTGGCGGCGGCGGGGTCGGCGGTGGGCCTCGGCAACATCTGGCGCTTCCCCTACATCACGGGGGAGAACGGCGGCGGCGCCTTCGTCCTCGTCTACCTCATCTGCATCGCCGCGATCGGCGTGCCGGTCATGATGGCCGAGGTCCTGCTCGGACGGGCGGGCCGGCAAAGCCCGATCAACACGATGCGCGCCATGGCCCGCGCGAGCGGCGCGCCGCGCGCGTGGTCGCTCATCGGCTGGGTCGGCGTGCTGGCGGGCTTCCTGATCCTCTCCTACTACTCCGTCGTCGCCGGCTGGGCGGTGCACTACGTCTTCCGCATGGGCGGCGGCGCGTTCGAGGGCGCGGACGGGGCTTTCGCGAGCCAGGCGTTCGCGGACTTCCTGGCCGACCCATGGCAGGTCCTCGGCTTCCACACGCTGTTCATGGTGATCACCGTCTTCATCGTCGCGCGCGGGGTCTCCGCGGGCCTCGAACGCGCGATTCGGGTCTTCATGCCGCTGCTCTTCGTCCTGCTCGCGGTGCTGCTGGGCTACGGCGTGGCTTCGGGGGGCTTCGCGGCGGGCTTCGAGTTCATGTTCCGGATGGACTGGAGCGCGTTGACGGTCGACGGCGTGCTGGAAGCGCTCGGACACGCGTTCTTCACGCTGAGCGTCGGGATGGGGGCGATCATGGCCTACGGTGCGTACGTGCCGAGGCAGGCCTCCATCGCGAGCACGGTGACGACGATCGCCGTGCTCGACACCGCGGTCGCCCTCGCCGCGGGTCTCGCCATCTTCCCGATCGTCTTCGCGAACGGCCTGGAGCCCGGACAGGGGCCGGGTCTCCTGTTCGTGACGGTCCCGATCGCGTTCGGGCAGTTGCCCCTCGGCGCCGTGTTCGGGACGGCGTTCTTCGTGCTGGTGTCGTTCGCCGCCATCACTTCGGCCATCTCGCTGACGGAACCGGCGCTCGCCTTCGCGGTGGAGGAGTACAACGCGAAGCGGTCGCGGGTGGCGGTGTCGCTGGGCGTCATCTGCTGGCTTCTCGGGGTCGGTACGGTGCTGTCCTTCAACGTCTGGGCGGATGTCCACGTGGTCGGCGAACTGACGGTCTTCGACTTCCTGGACTACGTGACGCAGAAGGTCATGCTGCCGCTCGGGGGGCTCTTCATCGCCGTGTTCGTGGGCTGGGTGCTGCCGAAGACCATCGTCGGGTCGCAACTCGGACTGCGGGAAGGCGCGGCGACGCTCCTGTGGTCCGTGCTGATCCGGGTGCTGGCGCCCCTGGGCGTGCTGGCGGTCTTCGTCTACGCGATCTTCTACGGCTGACGGTGCGCCGTCTGGAGCGGAGCGCGCTGCTGCCCTACGCGGCGGAGGACGTGTTCGCGCTCGTCAACGACGTCGAGCGCTACCCCGACTATCTCAAGTGGTGCCGCAAGGCGGAGGTCCTCGAGGCGAAGGACGGCGAGATCGTCGCGTCGCTGGCGCTGTCGGGGCGGGGCCTCCGGGAAACGCTCGTCACCCGCAACCGGCTCGACCCGGGGCGCCGCATCGTGCTGACGCTGGTCGAGGGGCCGTTCAGGCATTTCGAGGGCACCTGGACGTTCACGCCCGTCGGACACGGATGCCGCATTCACCTGATGCTGGAGTTCGAGTTGAAGAGCGGCATCCTGGCGCTGCTCGGGGCGCCCTTGCTGAACCGGGTCGCGGACGCCCTCGTCGACGCGTTCAGCCGGCGTGCGCGCAGCGTGCTCCGCGCCCGCTCCTGACGGGCCGGGTCAGAGTTCCGCGTCGGCGGAGTCTTCTCCGGGGCTGGACGAGGGCGCCAGGTCCCCGGTGATGCGGTCCAGTTCATCCCCCGAGAAGTACAGGGACACGAGCAGCCGCGACTCGAAGGACCCGGGGACGTCGATCGTGTAGACGTAGTCCCAGCGCGTGTCGTCGAAGGCGTTGCGCACGACCGGTTGCCCCATGACGAAGGCCACCTGCTCGCGGGTCATGCCCGGCTTCAACTGGTCCACCATCTCCTGGGTGATGACATTGCCCTGCTGGACGGTCACCCGGTGGAGCCTGGGGAAGGCGCAGGAGGCGGTCAGCAGGGCGGCCAAGCCCACGGACACGCTCCATGCCGACAAGGTCCGGTTTCGCACGTGGCGTCGACTCCGAGCGGAATGGCCGGGCATGTTAGCCGGGGGCCCGCACGCCGTCGAGGAGCGTGCGGGCGTAGGCGCGGGTCTCTGCCGTGATGCGCCGGCCGGCGAGCATGCGGGAGAGTTCCTCGATCCTCTCTTCGTCTTCGAGGGGGACGATCACCGTGTCCTGGTCCGGCGTCTTGCGGACCAGCAGGTGCGCGTCGCCGAGGGCGGCCACCTGGGGCGCGTGGGTCACGCAGATGACCTGGGTGTGCCGGGCGAGCCGTCGCAGCATCCGCCCGAGAATGTCCGCGGTCGTGCCGCCCAGGCCGATGTCCGCCTCGTCGAGCACCAGGCACGGCAACGCGGAACGCTGTGCGGCGACCACCTCGATGGCCAGTGCGATGCGGGTCAGTTCGCCGCCGGAAGCGACGGCGGCGAGGGGTGCGGGCGGGTACTTCGGATTCGTGGTGACCCGGTACTCCACGGATTCGAGTCCGCGTTCGTTCTCGGCAGGGGTGAAGGCGGTCTCGAGAGCGGCGCCCTCGAGACGCAGTTCGGCCAGCACCGCGCCGATGTCGGCGGCGAACCCCGCGGCTGCCGCCGTGCGCCTTGCGGACAGGCGGCCGGCCAGGTCGCGATAGGCGGCGGCCGCCGTCTCGACGGCTTCGGCGATGGCGTCGACGCGCTCGCCGTCCGCCGCGAGCGCCGAGAGCTCCGTTTCGATGGCGGTGGCGTGGGCAGGCAGGTCGCCGGCCGGCACGCGGTGCTTGCGCGCGATGTCGTGGATCGCGTCGAGGCGGCGGTCCACCTCGGCGAGTGCCGCCGCATCCTCCGGGACGGCGTCGAAGTAGTCGCGCATCTCGCCCAGCGCTTCCTCGGCTTCGACCTGTGCGCCGCGCATGTGCTCGCGGCTCGCGGACAGCGCCGGATGGGAGTCGTCGATCCCGTCGAGGTCCGCGGACATCCGGGACAGGCGTGCGATGAGCGCGTCCTCGAGTTCGCTGGCGTGGGCGCCGACGGTGGAGCGGATCTCCCCCGCGGCGGCGAGGCGGCGACGGCGCGTCTCGAGTTCCTCGACCTCGCCCTCCGCGGGCGCCAGGTCCCGCAGTTCGGCGACCTGGTACCGCAACAGGTCGAGGCGTTGCTCGGCGGCCCGGGCGCGCTCGCGGGCGTCCTCGAGTTCCGCGCACCCGGCCCGCCACGCGCGGAAGGCCTCGCGGACGGAAGCGGCCAGGTCGGCAGCCGCGGCGTAGTCGTCGATGAGGGCGAGTTGCACGGTCCGGTCGAGCAGCGAACGGTGGGCGTGCTGTCCGTGCACCTCGATCAGCGGATTGCACAGCGACTGGAGCGCCGCGAGATTGACGGGCGTGCCGTTGATGAAGGCTCGCGAGCGTCCCTGCCCGGCGACCCTGCGCACGAGGCACTGGCCGGCGTCCGCCGGGTCCGCGAGCGCCTGGTCCTCGAGGTAGTCGCGCGCCGCGGGATGGGCGTCGAGGTCGAACTCGGCAGTGACCTCGCAGGCCGTCGCCCCGGGGCGAATGGCGGTACTCGCGGCCCGTGCCCCGAGCACGAGCTCGAGCGCGTTCAGGAGGATCGACTTCCCGGCCCCGGACTCGCCGGTGATCACCGTCAGTCCGGGCGCGAACGCGAGGTCGAGCGCTTCGACCAGCGCGAAGTTCCTCACGGTGAGCTGTCTCAGCATGACGGCGCGTCGCTGCCCTCGGTCGGCGAGGCTGGGCCGGAGCCGGAGCCGCTTGGCTCCGCGTTTGGGGCGCTGCTAGAGTATCCAACGACACGGACGGCGCAAATGGGCGATGGTCGCCCCGGCCGTAGGGTTTCGCCGTCCGTCCGAGGTGAACGAACGTGAGGTCGCCAACCAGACGCGAAACCGGCCGCCGGGCTCGCGAAACGCCCTTCAGCGAGCGGGCGCGGGTGCTGCTGAAGATGCTGGTCGAGCAGTACCTGCGCGACGGCGTGCCGGTCGCGTCGAAGCTGCTCGCGGCGAACGTGGACGTCAGTTCGGCCACGGTGCGCAACATCATGTCCGACCTCGAGGCGCAGGGCCTCGTCACCGCCCCGCACACGTCGGCCGGCAAGATCCCCACCAACCAGGGACTGCGTTTCTTCGTCGACAGCCTCATCTCCGTCGAGCCCCTGGACGCAGGCAGCGTGCGGCGGCTGCGCGCCGAACTGAACCCGGACCGTTCGCCGAACGAACTGGTCGCCGACGCGTCGCGCCTCCTGTCCCACGTGACGCACCTCGCGGGCCTGGTCACGCTGCCGAAGCCGGAGCAGGTCGCCCTGCGTCAGGTGGAGTTCCTGCCCCTGTCCGGCACGCGGGTGCTCGCCATCCTGGTGGTCAACGAGCGTGAAGTGCAGAACCGTGTCGTGCACACCGACCGCGAGTACTCCGAGGTCGAGCTGCATCGGGCCGCGAACTTCATCAACGAGCATTTCGGGGGGCGGACCCTGTTCGAGATCCGCAACGAACTGCTCGACGAGATGCGCGCCGACAAGGAGCGCCTGAACGAACTGATGGAGACGGCCATCGACGTGGCGTCCAAGGCGTTCGCCGACGACGGGCGCGCGCCGTCGGGCTACGTGGTCAGCGGGGAGTCCAACCTCGCGGATTCGTTCGCGGGCGCCGCGGCGCTCCGCGACCTGTTCGACGCGTTCGAGCGCAAGGAGGCAATCGTTCACCTGCTCGACCGCTGCCTCGAAACCGACGGCATCCAGCTCTTCATCGGCGACGAGTCCGGCTATCGCGTGTTCGACGACTGCACCGTGGTCACCGCCCGGTACGAAGTGGACAGCGAGGTCGCGGGAGTGCTCGGCGTCATCGGGCCGACGCGCATGGCCTACGACAAGGTCATTCCCATCGTGGACGTCACGGCGCGGGTGCTCGGCGCGGCGATGACAGGGAGGCCGGTCGAGCACGCGGACTGACTCGGCGCCGAAGCGGTGGCGCCGATGCGGCGCCGGAGCGGCGGCCGGGGTTGATTCCCGCGTCCAGTGACCATATTTCCCCGCCTGACCCTTACCCGGAGCGAGGTCGAGCAACCGCCGTGTCCGAAAACAGCACCCGAGAAGATCCGAACAGCGCCCCGGAGCAGGACTCCACGACCGCGCCGGAAGCGGGCGAAGACGGCCAGGACAGCGAGGACAGCGAACTCGGCGTAGAGGCCCTGCGGGAGTCGCTCGCCGCCTTGCAGGCGGAGGTCGAGGCCGCGAAGGACCAGGCCCTCCGGGCCCAGGCGGAGGCGGAGAACACTCGCCGCCGCGCGAGCAGGGAGACGGAGAACGCGCGCAAGTTCGCGCTCGAGCGCTTCGTCTCGGCCCTGCTGCCCGCCATCGACAGCTTCGAGCGGGCCGTCGAGGCCGCGGCGGCCGCGGACGCCGGCCAGTCCGTGGCCGAGGGGATCGAGCTGTCCCTCAAGCTTCTGCTCGACGCGTTCGAGGGCGCGGGCGTGCGGGTCGTCGATCCGGCCGGCGAACCTTTCGATCCGGCGTTCCACGAGGCCATGAGCATGGTGACGGAGCCGGACATGGAGCCGGGATCCGTCGCCCGCGTCATTCAGAAGGGTTATGTCCTGAACGAGCGCCTGGTCCGGGCGGCGATGGTGATGGTGGTGCAGGCCCCACCAGAGGAGGCCGCGGCCGCCCCATCGGACCCCGCGGAGGGTTGAAACATCCCGCCGCGGGCCAATATTGACGAGTACGGAGAACGGCGGCCGCGACATCGGCCACTCGGAGACGGTTTGACATGACGAAAATCATCGGCATCGACCTCGGCACCACCAACTCGTGCGTGTCGGTCCTGGAGGGCAAGGACGTCAAGGTGATCGAGAACTCGGAGGGTGATCGCACGACGCCCTCGATCGTCGCCTACACGGACGACGGCGAGATCCTCGTCGGCCAGAGCGCCAAGCGCCAGGCGGTGACCAATCCGATGCACACCCTGTTCGCGGTGAAGCGGCTCATCGGCCGCAACTTCGACGACCAGGTCGTGCAGCGCGACATGGGCATGGTGCCGTACGAGATCGTCAAGGCGTCGAACGGAGACGCCTGGATCGGCGCGAAGGGCGACCAGCTCGCGCCGCCGCAGATCTCCGCCGAGGTGCTCAAGAAGATGAAGAAGACCGCGGAGGACTACCTCGGCGGGGACGTCACGGACGCGGTCATCACCGTCCCGGCGTACTTCAACGACTCGCAGCGCCAGGCCACCAAGGACGCGGGGCGCATCGCCGGCCTCGAGGTCAAGCGCATCATCAACGAGCCGACCGCGGCGGCCCTCGCCTACGGCATGGACAAGCGGCGCGGCGACGCGAAGATCGCCGTGTACGACCTCGGCGGCGGCACCTTCGACATCTCGATCATCGAGATCGCGGACGTCGACGGAGAGCACCAGTTCGAGGTGCTCTCGACCAACGGCGACACCTTCCTCGGCGGGGAGGACTTCGACCTGCGGGTGATCGACTACCTGGCCGACGAGTTCAAGACCGGCAACGGGATCGACCTGCACAACGACCCGCTGGCCCTGCAGAGACTCAAGGAAGCGGCGGAAAAGGCGAAGATCGAGCTCTCGACGAGCCAGCAGACCGAAGTCAACCTGCCGTACATCACCGCGGACCAGACCGGGCCCAAGCACCTGGTCATCAAGCTCACCCGGGCGAAGCTCGAGGCGCTGGTGGAAGACCTGGTCGAACGGACCATCGGCCCGTGCCGCACCGCGATGGTCGACGCCGGCCTCGCCGTCGGCGACATCGACGACGTCATCCTCGTCGGCGGCCAGACGCGCATGCCGCTGGTGCAGGAGAAGGTCAGGGACTTCTTCGGCCGCGACGCGCGCCGGGACGTGAACCCGGACGAGGCGGTGGCGATGGGCGCGGCGATCCAGGCCGCGGTGCTGTCTGGCGACGTGAAGGACGTGCTGCTCCTCGACGTCACGCCGCTGTCGCTCGGCATCGAGACACTGGGCGGCGTGATGAGCACGCTGATCGAGAAGAACACGACGATCCCGACGAAGAAGCAGCAGGTCTTCTCGACGGCGGAGGACCACCAGACCGCGGTCACCATCCACGTGCTGCAGGGCGAGCGCAAGCAGGCCGCGCAGAACAAGTCCCTCGGCCGGTTCGACCTGACGGACATTCCGCCGGCGCCCCGGGGCATGCCGCAGGTCGAGGTGAGCTTCGACATCGACGCGAACGGCATCCTGAACGTGTCGGCCAAGGACAAGGCCACGAACAAGGAGCAGTCGATCGTCATCAAGGCGTCGAGCGGCCTCTCGGAGGACGAGATCGAGACCATGGTCCGGGACGCCGAGGCGCACGAAGCCGAGGACCAGAAGTTCGAGGAACTCGTAGGGCTCCGCAACCAGGCCGACGGCCTGGTGCATGCCGCGCGGAAGATGGTCACCGAAGCCGGCGACAAGGCGACGGACGAGGAGAAGGAGAAGATCGAGTCCGCGGCGAAGGCCCTCGAAGAGGCGATCAAGGGATCCGAGAAGGAGCCGATCGAAAGCGGTATTACGGCGCTTTCCGAGGCCACCGGGACCCTCGCCCAGAAGATGTACGCGGAAGCGGGCCCCGAGGGCGCCGCGCCGGACATGGGCGACGGTGCGCCGGCCGGCGGCGCCTACTCGGGACCGGAGGCGGGACCCGAGGCGGGACCGAAGGACGATGCGGTCGACGCGGAGTTCGAAGAGGTCAAGGACGACGACAAGCGGTAGCGGGTCGCCCGCGGGATGAAGGCAGACGCGTGACGGGATACCCTTGCGCGGGCCTGCGCGACGGAGCCCGGCGCTGAGGCGCCCGGCCGGGGAACATGGCCAAACGCGACTACTACGAGGTGCTCGGCCTCGAGAAGAACGCCGCTTCCGACGACGTGAAGAAGGCGTATCGCCGCCTGGCAATGAAACACCACCCGGACCGCAATCCCGGGAACGCGGAAGCGGAAGAGAGTTTCAAGGAGGCGTCCGAGGCCTACGAGGTCCTGAGCGACGACGAGAAGCGCTCCGCCTATGACCGCTTCGGCCACGCCGGCCTCGAGGGCGCGGGCCTCGGCGGCTTCAACGGCGGCACGTTCAGCGACATCTTCAGCGACGTCTTCGGCGATATCGGCGACATCTTCGGCGGCGGGCGTCGCGGCGCGCGTCGCGGAGCGGACCTGCGCTACAACCTGAGCCTCGACCTCGAACAGGCCGTGCGGGGCGACACGGTGGAGATTCGCCCCGCCGTGCTTGCGATCTGCGACGTGTGCGACGGTGCGGGCGCGCGTCCCGGCACGAGTCCCTCCACGTGTCCCGACTGCGGCGGCGCCGGCCAGGTCCGGGTGTCCCAGGGCTTCTTCTCGCTGCGGCAGACCTGCCCGCGCTGCCGGGGCGCGGGGCAGGTGATCGCCGACCCGTGCCCAGCGTGCCACGGCGCCGGCCGGGTGGAGCAGCGCAAGACGCTGTCCGTGAAGGTGCCGGCCGGCGTGGACGACGGCGACCGCATCCGCCTGACGGGAGAAGGAGAAGCGGGCCCGGGCGGGGCGCCGCCCGGCGACCTCTACGTGGAGATGTCGATACGCGAACACCCGATCTTCCAGCGTGACGGCATGAACCTGTTCTGCGAGGTGCCGATCTCTTTCGTGCAGGCCGCGCTTGGCGGGGACCTCGAAGTGCCGACGCTCGACGGCCGGGTGCGGCTGACCGTACCCACGGAGACGCAGACCAACCGCCTGTTCCGCCTGCGGGGCAAGGGCGCCCCCTCCGTGCGTCGCTCGGGCAGGGGGGACCTGCTGTGCCGCGTGGTGGTCGAGACGCCCGTGCGCCTGACCGACCGGCAGAAGGAACTCCTCGAGGAGTTCGGCGCCACGCTCGACCATGGCGAGGGCGGCCACCACCATCCGAAGGGGACGTCCTGGTTCGAGTCGGTCAGGCACTTCTTCGACCGGCTGACCGGCTGACGCGGCGATGATCCGGGTCGCGGTCAACGGGGCGGACGGCCGCATGGGCAGGACGCTGGTCGAGGCGGTCGGCGGAGCGGACGGCCTGTCGCTGACGGCGGCGTTCGAACATCCGGACTCCCCCGCGGTCGGCGAGACGGTGGACGGCGTGCGCATCGGTCCGGACATCGCGGCCGGCGTCGGCGACTTCGACGTGCTGATCGATTTCACCGAGCCGGATGCCACCCTTGGCGCGCTTGGGCCGTGCGCGGCGCACGGCAGGGGGCTCGTCATCGGCACCACGGGGTTCGACGCGGCGGGTCTCGAACGCATTGGGGTGGCGGCGGACAGCGTGCCCATCCTCATGGCCCCGAACATGAGCGTCGGCGTCAACGTCGCTTTCCGGCTCATCGAAATGGCCGCGCGTGCGCTCGGAGACGACGTGGACGTGGAGGTCTACGAAGCGCACCACCGGCACAAGATCGACGCGCCGTCGGGCACCGCCGTACGCATGGGCGAGATCCTGGCGGAGACCCTCGGGCGGGACCTCTCGACGGACGCCGTCTACGGCCGCGTCGGTATCACCGGGGCCCGGGACACCCGCACGATCGGGTTCCACTCCGCGCGCGGCGGCGACATCGTCGGCGAACACACGGTCGTCTTCGCCGGCGCGGGGGAACGCATCGAGATCACCCACCGCGCCCAGAGCCGCATGAACTTCGCCATGGGCGCCGTCCGCGCGGTGCGGTTCGTCGCGGGACGCGAGAACGGCCTGTTCGGCATGGAGGACGTCCTCTCGTAGGGGACGCCCTGGCGGCGTCCCGATTCATGCGGGGGCAGGCCCCTCGCGGTCCCCGCCCCGGTCCCAAGCGCCCGCTGGTCAGCCCGCGCCAACCGCCTCCGCCTGCCGCACCTGCGTACGCAGCATCAGCCGCCGGCAATTCGGATCGAACGCCGCCCGCCGGTGCATGACGGTGCGGTTGTCCCAGACGACGAGGTCGCCGACGCGCCATTGCTGCGTCCAGGAGTCGCCGGGAAGGGCGACGTGGCGCCAGATCTCGTCCAGGAGCGCCTCGCTCTCGTCGAGAGGCAACCCTTCGACGTACGCGTCCTGGCGGCGTCCCAGGTACAGGGCGTCGCGGCCGGTCTCGGGATGGCGCAGCACAATGGGGTGATACGCGCCGGGCGCATCGCGCGGGTCGTCGACGTCGCGGTGGCCGCGGCGCAACTTGCCGATGCTGTCGTGGGCGGCGTCGTGCTTCACGCGCAACGCCCGGGCCCGCTCCGCGAGTGCCGGCGGCAGCGCCTCGAGGGCCCCGATCATGTTGCAGTAGTGCGTATCGCCCTCGGCCGGAGGAACCTCGACCGCGTAGAGGATGCTCGCCGTGGGTGGCCGCTCGATGTAGGACATGTCCGTATGCCACTTCGCCTCGGCCGCGCCGAGTCCGCCGATGGGCCGGCCGTCCCGGACGATGTTGGAGATCACGGTGACGTAGGGGTGCGGGATCTTCGCGAGTTCCTCCGGCGTGATCCTGCCGAAGGGAGCGTACTCCAGCGGGCCGAATCGCCCGCTGAAGGCCTGCAGCACTTCGCGGTCCAGGCGCTGGTCCCGGAAACGCAGCACCGCCCGGTCGAGCCAGGCGGCGTGGACCGCTGCGAAGGCGGCGTCGTCCAGCGCGCCGATCTCGACGTCCACCACGTCGGCTCCGAAGGAGGCGTTCTCGAAGGGCAGGATCTGCATGGTCAGGCCTCGCGGAAACGGTGACGTGCGCGCCACAGCGCGACGGTCGGCACGACGAAGACGGCGGCCGGGATGATGGCCAGCCAGGGGCTCCCCGGACCGTACAGGAGGCCGAACACGCCCATGGCGACGGCGACCTGCGCCACGTACACGGCGGCCCACGGCCACATCCAGGGGCGCATCTTCCAGAAACCGTACGCGCCCGCCCCGTAGATGGCCCAGTGCAGGGGCTCGGTGGCCTTCGCCGCCCAGCCGTCGAGCACGAAGCCGAACCAGACCTCCCGATCCTCGGCGACCGGCTTGAGGAACAGGTCGTACGGCATGTAGACGAAGGTCATGTAGAGGCAGAAGTACCAGATGAGGTTCATCCACCAGGGACGCCGGCGCCAGCTCGCGGCGACGATCTGCGGAAAGGTCGGCCGCGTCGGAGATCGGGCGGATTCCGATGCCTTCATGTGGCGCTTCCGCGAAAGTCCGGAAACCGCGCAAGTATAAGCATGGGCGGGCAATCGGCCGTTATCATTCGGGGACGTACAAGTGGGAGGTGAACGCGATGGGCAAGTACCTGTTCGAGGCGAACTACACGCAGGAGGGCGCCGGTGGGCTGGCGCGGGTAGGGGGCGTGAGTCGGCGCGAGGCCCTCACCGCCACCGTCGAGGGGGTGGGCGGCAAGATGGTGGCGTTCTACTACGCTTTCGGTGATCCGGACGCCTACATGATCGTGGACCTGCCGGACGACGCCACCGCGACGGCCGTCGCCCTGACCATCGCCCGCGCCGGGGTGCTCACCATCGAAACCACCGTGCTGATCGAGCCGGAGACGGTCGACGAGGCCGTGCGGATGGACGTTCCATACCGCGTGCCGGGAGACTGACGCCCCGGTCTCGGACGTGTCGGCTGCGGCGGCGCGGGGTGGGCGCCGACTCAGTTCGCGTCGTGCACTTCGTTATCCGGCCGTTGCCGGGCGGCGGCTTGCTGCAACGAGAGCACCGTGCCGGCGAGGCGGTCGTCTTCATGCGCTTGGACGCGCTGGCGCTGTCGCGGGACCTGCTGGACGGGGTGCGGCGCCGCGTCGCGGGCGAATGAGGCCGTGCCACGGTGTTGAGGGGCGCGAGCGTGGCCAGCGTTGCCGTGCGGCCCCCGCTTCTCGTAGAATCCCGTTCAGCCGTCGAGTCGTGGGCCGACGGCTTTTTTGTACAGGAACGCTGATTGACCGCGATACTCGCGCTGGAGGACGGTAGCGTCTTTCGCGGCAGCTCCATCGGCACGCCCGGAGTTGCCGTCGGGGAGGTCGTTTTCAACACGGCCATGACCGGCTACCAGGAGATCCTCACCGACCCCTCCTACGCTCGCCAGATCGTCACGCTCACGTATCCGCACATCGGCAACACGGGTGCGAACCCGGAGGACGCCGAGTCCGACTCGGTGTGGGCGGAGGGGCTCGTGATCCGTGACCTGCCGCTGCGCACGAGCAGTTGGCGAGCGGCCCAGACCCTGCCGGAATTCCTGCGGGACCGCGGGGTCGTGGCGATCGCGGACATCGACACGCGCCGCCTGACGCGGCGCATCCGGGAGCAGGGCGCGCTCGGCGGCTGCATCCTGGCCGGTCCGGACCTGTCGGAGGAGACCGCCATCGAGAAGGCCCGCGCCTTCCCCGGTCTCGCGGGCATGGACCTGGCCCAGGTGGTGAGCCGCGAGGATCGCACGGTCTGGTCGGAGGGCGGCTGGCGCGACGATGTCGGCTATGCGGATGGGCCTCCGCCGCGGTACGACGTGGTGGCCTACGACTTCGGGGTCAAGCGCAACATCCTCCGCCTCCTCGTGGACCGGGGCTGCCGCGTCACCCTGGTGCCGGCGCGTACGACCTCGGACGAAGTGCTGGCCATGCGCCCCGACGGCGTCTTCCTGTCGAACGGACCGGGCGATCCGGACCCGTGCGACTACGCCATCGCGGCGATCCGGGACATCGTCGAGACGGACCTGCCGGTGTTCGGCATCTGCCTGGGCCACCAGTTGCTGGGGCTCGCGAGCGGCGCCCGGACCGTCAAGATGCCGCACGGCCACCACGGGGCGAACCATCCCGTGCGGGACCTGCGCACGGGGCAGGTCGTCATCACGAGCCAGAACCACGGGTTCGCGGTGGACGCGACGAGCCTGCCGGAGCAGGTCGAAGCCACGCACGTTTCCCTGTTCGACGGCACGCTGCAGGGGATCCGGCGGACGGACCGCCCGGCCTTCGGCTTCCAGGGACACCCCGAGGCGAGTCCGGGCCCGCAGGACTGCCGGTACCTGTTCGACGCGTTCGTCGCGTTCATGCACCAGGGGCGGCGGGCGCGGGGCGACCATGCCCCGGCGTGACGACCTCCACTCCGTCCTGATCCTGGGCGCGGGGCCCATCGTCATCGGCCAGGCGTGCGAGTTCGACTACTCGGGCGCCCAGGCGTGCAAGGCCCTCGGCGACGAGGGGTACCGCGTGGTGCTCGTCAACTCGAATCCCGCGACGATCATGACCGATCCGGCCATGGCGGACGCCACGTACATCGAGCCGGTGGAATGGCGCACCGTCGCGCGGATCATCGAGGCCGAGAAGCCGGACGCCCTGCTGCCCACCATGGGCGGCCAGACGGCGCTCAACTGCGCGCTCGACCTGGTCCGCGAAGGGGTGCTCGAAGCGCACGGCGTGGAGCTCATCGGCGCGAGCCAGGACGCCATCGACAAGGCCGAGGACCGCGAGCGCTTCATCGAGGCGATGCGCCGCATCGGGCTCGAGACGCCGCGCTCGGCCATCGCGCACAGCATCGAGGAGGCGCTGCAGGTGCAAAGCCGCCTCGGCTATCCCTGCATCATCCGGCCCTCCTTCACCCTCGGCGGCAGCGGCGGCGGCGTCGCCTACAACCGCGAGGAGTTCCTGGAGATCTGCGCCCGGGGGCTCGACCTGTCCCCGACGAACGAACTCCTGATCGACGAGTCCCTGCTCGGCTGGAAAGAGTTCGAGATGGAGGTGGTCCGGGACAAGCTGGACAACTGCATCATCGTCTGCTCCATCGAGAACGTCGACCCGATGGGGGTGCACACCGGGGACTCCATCACCGTCGCGCCGTCGCAGACCCTCACCGACAAGGAGTACCAGCGCCTGCGCAACGCCTCCATTGCGGTGCTGCGCGAGATCGGCGTGGAGACCGGCGGATCGAACGTCCAGTTCGCCGTGGATCCGGAGACCGGGCGCATGGTCGTGATCGAGATGAACCCGCGGGTGTCGCGGTCGTCGGCGCTCGCGTCCAAGGCGACCGGTTTCCCGATCGCCAAGGTCGCCGCGAAGCTCGCGGTCGGCTACACCCTCGACGAACTCGCCAACGACATCACTGGCGTGACGCCGGCGTCCTTCGAACCGGCCATCGACTACGTGGTCACCAAGGTGCCGCGTTTCACCTTCGAGAAGTTCAGCCAGGTCTCCGACCGCATCACCACGCAGATGAAGTCCGTGGGCGAGGTCATGGCGATCGGGCGGACGTTCAAGGAGTCCTTCCAGAAGGCGCTCCGGGGCCTCGAGACGGGGATGACCGGGCTCAACCCGGTGCTGTCCGGCGACACGGCGGAGGAGCGCGAGCGACGGCTGGCCCGGGAACTGTCGAGCCCGGGGGCGGACCGGATCTGGTATGTCGCCGACGCTTTCCGGGGCGGCGCCACCGTGGCCGACCTCTACGAGGCCACGGCCATCGACCCCTGGTTCCTGGCGCAGATCGAGGATCTCGTCGGGAGCGAGGCGGGGGTGACGTCGCTCGACGACCTGACGGGCGAGGCGCTGTGGCGGCTCAAGCGCGACGGGTTCTCGGACGAGCGGCTCGCGGAACTGGCGGGTTGCGACGAGGACGCGGTCCGCGAGCGGCGCCGGCGCCTTGGCGTCAAGCCCGCATTCAAGCGGGTTGACACGTGTGCGGCGGAGTTCCCGGCCAGCACGGCGTATCTCTATTCCACCTACGAGGAGGAGTGCGAGGCGGATCCCACCGACGCCCGCAAGATCATGGTGCTCGGCGGCGGGCCGAACCGCATCGGGCAGGGGATCGAGTTCGACTACTGCTGCGTGCACGCCGCCCTCGCCATGCGCGAGGACGGCTTCGAGACCATCATGGTCAACTGCAACCCCGAAACCGTCTCGACGGACTACGACACGTCGGACCGCCTCTACTTCGAGCCGGTCACCCTCGAGGACGTGCTCGCCATCGTGGACGTGGAGCGGCCCGCCGGTCTCATCGTCCAGTTCGGCGGCCAGACGCCCCTGAAGCTGGCCGACCGCCTGCACGCCGCGGGCGTACCGATCATCGGCACGCCCCCGGACGCGATCGACCGCGCGGAGGACCGTCAGCGGTTCCAGGCGGTCGTGGACAAGCTCGGCCTCAGGCAGCCTTCGAACCGGACCGTGGAGAGCGTCCCCGAGGGTCTCGCCGCGGCCGGGGAGATCGGCTTTCCGATCGTCGTGCGGCCGTCCTACGTACTGGGCGGCAGGGCGATGGAGATCGTCTACGCCGAGGCGGAGCTGCGCCGTTACCTCGGCGACGCCTTCGCCGTGTCGCACTCCGGCCCGGTGTTGCTCGACCGCTTCCTGGACCAGGCCGTCGAGGTCGACGTCGACGCGGTCAGCGACGGCGAGCGGGTGGTGATCGGGTCGATCATGCAGCACATCGAGCAGGCGGGCGTGCACTCCGGGGACTCGGCGTGCTCGCTGCCGCCCTACCGGCTTAGGGACGCCGTGCAGGACGAGATCCGGCGCCAGGTCCGGGACATCGCCCTGGAACTCGGCGTGATCGGCCTGATGAACGTGCAGCTTGCGGTGCAGGACGACGCCGTCTACCTGCTCGAGGTCAATCCCCGCGCATCGCGCACCGTGCCGTTCGTGTCCAAGTGCATCGGCGTGTCGTTCGCCAAGATCGCGGCGCGGTGCATGGCGGGCGTGTCGCTGGACGCGCAGGGGTTCACGGAAGAGGTCGTGCCGTCCTACTTCGGCGTCAAGGAGTCGGTCTTCCCGTTCGCCAAGTTCCCGGGGGTCGATCCGATCCTGGGCCCGGAGATGAAGTCCACGGGCGAGGTGATGGGGGTGGGCGAGTCCTTCGCGGAAGCGTTCGCCAAGGCGTCCCTCGCCGCCGGCGAGACCCTGCCGCAGGGCGGCAAGGCGTTCGTCAGCGTGAAGACGTCGGACCGTCCGTTCGTCGGCGCCATCGGCCGGGAACTGGTGGAACTCGGCTTCGAGATCGCAGCGACCAGGGGCACCGCGCGGACGTTGCGGGAGGCGGGCGTGCCGTGCCGGGTCGTCAACAAGGTGACCGAGGGGCGTCCCGACGTCACCGACATGATGAAGAACGAGAAGATCGACCTGATCGTGAACACGACCGAGGGGCGCCGGTCCATCGCGGACTCCTCCGTGATCCGCAAGCTCGCGCTGCTGCACAAGGTGTGCTACACGACCACCCTTGCCGGCGGGGAGGCGTTCTGCATCGCGATGCGACACGGCGCGGTGGACCGGGTAAGAAGACTGCAGGACCTGCACCGCGCGACGCTGCGCGAGGCCGGAGCCGCGGCCCCCTCATGACGACGCCCATGACCCCGCAGGGCGAGCGCCGGTTGCGCGAGGAACTCGTGGAACTGAAGAACGTCGCGCGGCCGAACATCGTGCGCGAGATCGCGGCCGCCCGCGGCCACGGCGACCTGCGCGAGAACGCGGAGTATCACGCGGCGAAGGAACAGCAGGGCTTCATCGAGGGACGCATCCGCGAGATCGAGGGCAAGCTCGCGGACGCGCAGGTCATCGACATCACCCGCATCGGGCGCACCGGCCGCGTCGTCTTCGGCACGACGGTGACGCTCGAGGACTGCGACAGCGGCGAAACCGTGCGCTACCAGATCGTCGGCGAGGACGAGGCCGACCTCGGGGTGGGCAAGATCTCCTTCCTGTCGCCCATCGGCCGGGCGATGATCGGCAAGTCCGAAGAGGACGCGGTCGTGGTGGAGACGCCGAACGGAGAGCGGGAGTACGTCATCGACCGGGTCGAGCACCTGTAACGCGCCGGGGCCGGCCGGGACGTTTACAGGTAGCGCGCAACGTTCGACAGTGTGGGCTTTGCCTCGGGGTTCTCGCGATACAGCACGACGACCTTGCCGATCCGTTGCACCAGGGTTGCTCCCGAGCGCGTCTGGAGGTCCTCGATGACCGTACGGCGGGCGGCGCGGTCGTCGATGTGCAGCCGGACTTTCACGAGTTCGTGGTCGGTCAGCGCGCGATCGAGTTCCCGCACGGCGTTGTCGGTGGCGCCGTTCTCGGCGATCGCGACGATCGGATCGAGGTGGTGCGCCATGCCGCGCAGCGTTCGGATGTCCATTCGGATGTCCAAGGAGCGGGGTGTCGGCTGGACCGGTACGCCGGGCATGTTACACGCTGGCGCAGGGGCCTGACCCCATGACGCGCCGGTCGAAGTCGAGCGCGGCGTGGCTCAGCCGTCAGCGCCGGGACCCCTACGCCGGTCGGGCGGTTTCCCGTGCCTACTTCAAGCTCGAACAGCTCGACGCGAGGTTCCGGCTCGCGGGGCCGGACCGGGCCGTGCTGGAACTCGGCGCCGCTCCCGGCGGCTGGACGCAGTACCTCGGTCCGCGCTGCCGCCTGGTCGTCGCCTGCGACCTGCTGCCGCTGGCCACGGTTCCGGCCGGCGTTCGCGCCGTCGTGGGCGACGCGCGGGAGCCGGCCGTGCAGCGGCGCATACTCGCAACGGCGAGTGCGTCCCGGAGCCGACCCTTCGACGTTGTATTGTCCGACATGGCCCCCAATATGAGTGGGAACAGGGTGCGCGATCAGGCGGTGGCGCTGGAGCTCGTGGAGTGCACGCTCGATCTCGCCGAACGGTGGCTCAAACCCCGCGGCCGCGTGGTCGTGAAGACGTTCCACGGAGGCGGGTTCGAGGACCTCCTCGGGGACATGCGGGCGCGTTTCGAGGACGTGGTCGTGGCGAAACCCGGCGCCTCCCGGCGCGGCTCCCGGGAGGTCTATGCGACTGGACGATATGGAGTAGAATGAGCGGTTACTGCTCACCCGATAACAGAGGGTAAGCGCTTGAACGATATGGGAAAAAACCTCCTGCTTTGGCTCATCGTCGCAGCCGTGCTGCTGACGGTCTTCCAGAACTTCAACGTCAAGAAGGACCCCACGGAGATCAGCTACTCCGAGTTCCTGGAAGACGTGCGCATGGACGACATCGACGCCGTGGTCATGGAGCGCACGCGGATCTTCGGCACCAGGAAGGGCGGCGAGGAGTTCATGGTGATCCGTCCGCCCATGTCCGACCCGAAGCTCGCGGATGACCTCTACAACCACGGCGTGACGATCACCGGCAAGGAAGAGGAAGAGCCGAGCATCTGGTGGCAGTTGCTGGTGGCGAGCTTCCCGATCCTCATCATCATCGCCGTGTTCATGCTGTTCATGCGGCAGATGCAGGGCGGCGCCGGAGGCCGTGGCGGGCCGATGGCGTTCGCCAAGAGCAAGGCGCGCCTCCTGTCGGAGGACCAGATCAAGACGACGTTCGCGGACGTGGCCGGGGTCGACGAAGCGAAGGAAGACGTCAGCGAACTCGTGGAGTTCCTGCGCGACCCGAGCAAGTTCCAGCGTCTCGGGGGACGCATCCCCCGCGGCATCCTGATGGTCGGCTCCCCCGGAACGGGCAAGACGCTGCTCGCCAAGGCCATCGCCGGGGAGGCGAAGGTGCCGTTCTTCTCGATCTCGGGCTCGGACTTCGTCGAGATGTTCGTCGGCGTCGGGGCCTCGCGGGTGCGCGACATGTTCGAGCAGGCGAAGAAGCAGGCGCCCTGCATCATCTTCATCGACGAGATAGACGCCGTGGGGCGGCACCGGGGCGCCGGCCTCGGGGGCGGTCACGACGAGCGCGAGCAGACCCTCAACCAGTTGCTCGTCGAGATGGACGGCTTCGAACCGAACGACGGGATCATCGTCATCGCGGCGACCAACCGGCCCGACGTGCTCGACAAGGCGCTGCTGCGTCCTGGACGTTTCGACCGCCAGGTCGTGGTGCCGCTGCCCGACATACGCGGCCGGGAGCAGATCCTCAAGGTGCACATGCGCCGCGTCCCGCTGTCGGACGACGTGGACCCGGCGATCATCGCCCGCGGCACGCCCGGCTTTTCCGGCGCCGACCTCGAGAACATCGTCAACGAGGCCGCCCTGTTCGCGGCCCGGGCCGGCAAGCGGCTCGTCATGATGGACGAGTTCGAGAAGGCCAAGGACAAGATCATGATGGGCACCGAGCGCAAGACCATGGTCATGTCCGAGAAGGAGAAGCGCAACACGGCCTATCACGAGGCCGGCCACGCCATCGTGGGCCGCTCGCTGCCGGAGCACGACATGCTCTACAAGGTCACCATCGTGCCGCGGGGCCGGGCGCTCGGCGTGACGATGTTCCTGCCGGAGGAGGACCGCTACAGCCTGAGCCGGCAGAGCGTGCTCTCCCAGATCACCAGCCTGTTCGGCGGACGCATCGCCGAGGAGCTGATCAACGGCAAGGAGGGCGTGACCACCGGGGCCGCGAACGACATCGAGCGGGCGACGCAGCTCGCGCGCAACATGGTGACGAAGTGGGGGCTGTCCGAGGAACTCGGCCCCATCATGTACGACGAGGACGACGGCGAGGTGTTCCTCGGCATGTCGGCCGGCATGAAGCCCAAGCCGGTCTCCGGCGCGACGGCGGAAGCGATCGACGCGGAAGTGCGGCGCATCGTCGACCAGTGCTACGAACGCGCGAAGGACATCCTCGTCGAGCACGAGGACAAGCTGCACAGCATGGCCGAGGCCCTCATCGAGTACGAGACCCTCACGCCCGACCAGATCGACGACGTCATGGCCGGCGCCAAGCCGCGGGCGCCCAAGGTCGCACCACCGCCTCCGAAGGAAACGGAGGAGCCGAGCCCGATCGGCGATCCGGCGCAGGAGACCTGACCGATCTGCCGGGAGCGGGAGCTGCGCTGCGGCACGCGCCGAATCGATCTCCGACGGCCCCGGGTCATGGGGGTCGTCAACGTCACGCCGGATTCCTTTTCCGACGGAGGGCGCTTCCCCACCGTGGAGTCGGCCGTGGCCGCCGCCGGGCGCATGGTCGAGGCGGGTGCGGCCGTCATCGACATCGGGGGCGAGAGCACGCGACCGGGAGCCTCGGCGGTCTCGTCCGCGGAGGAGATCGACCGCGTCCTTCCCGTCATCGAGGGAGTCCGCGGGGTCGACGCCGTGGTCAGCGTGGACACGAGCAAGGCGACGGTCGCCGAGGCCGCCATCGCCGCGGGGGCCGGCATGGTCAACGACGTGCGCGCGGCGCGCGCCCCGGGCATGCTCGAACTGCTGGCCCGCTCGCAGGTCGCGGTCTGCCTGATGCACATGCGGGGCGAGCCGCGCACGATGCAGGCCCGGCCCGAGTACGAGGACGTGGTGCGGGATGTCGCCGCGTTCCTCGCGGAGCGCGCGGCCGCGTGCCGGGCGGCGGGGATAGCGCGCGAGCGGCTCGTCCTCGATCCCGGAATCGGCTTCGGCAAGACGGTGACCCACAACCTCGAGCTGCTGCGCAGCCTGCCGGCACTCTCGGGCGACGGCCTGCCGATCCTCGTGGGCGCGTCGCGCAAGAGCACGATCGGGCAGCTGACGGGCAAGCCCCCCGGCGGACGTTTGGCGGGTAGTATTGGGGCTGCGGTGTTCGCGGTCTTGAGAGGTGCGGCCATGGTGCGGGTGCACGACGTCGAGGAAACCGTGGACGCCCTTGAGGTCGTCGGGGCGATCGAGGACCGCGACCGGGCGGGAGGGGGTATCCATTGAACAACAACGGTCGCAAGTACTTCGGGACGGACGGCATCCGGGGCCGCGTCGGCGAACACCCGATCACGGCGGAGTTCTGCCTGCGGCTCGGCTGGGCGGTCGGCAAGGTCTTCGCCTCCGACGGGTCGCGCCTGGTGCTGATCGGCAAGGACACGCGGATCTCCGGCTACATGATCGAGTCCGTCCTCGAGGCCGGCTTGGTGTCGGCCGGCGTCGACGTGCGGCTCCTCACGCCGATCCCCACGCCGGCGGTGGCGTACCTGACCCGCACGTTCCGCGCGGATGCGGGCATCGTCATCAGCGCCTCCCACAACCGCTACGACGACAACGGCATCAAGTTCTTCGACTCGCGCGGCAACAAGCTGCCGGACGAGATGGAACTCGCCATCGAGCAGCAGATGGAAGCGCCCCTCGTGACCGTGCGGTCGAGCGAGCTGGGCAAGGTCGAGCGCCTGGAGGACGCGCGGGGCCGCTACATCGAGTTCTGCAAGGGGACCGTCGACCGGCGATTCCGCCTGCGGGGCCTCAAGGTCGTGGTCGACTGCGCGAACGGCTCGACCTACGCGGTCGCCCCGCGCGTCTTCTCGGAACTGGGCGCCGACGTGACCGTGATCGGTGCCGAGCCGAACGGCATGAACATCAACGAGGGGTGCGGTTCCACGCATCCCGAGGCGATGGCGGAGGCCGTGGCCGCGGCCGGGGCCGATGTCGGCATCGCCCTCGACGGGGACGGCGACCGGGTCATCATGGCCGACGGCGACGGCCGGATCGTGGACGGCGACGAACTGCTCTACATCATCGCGAGTCACTGGTCGCGCACCGGGCGCCTGAGCGGAGGCGTGGTCGGCACGGTCATGACCAACCTGGGGTTGGAACGGGCGCTGCGGCAGGCGCGGATCCCGTTCGTGCGGGCGGATGTCGGGGACCGTTACGTCCTGGAGGCGATGCGCGACCGGAACTGGCCGCTGGGCGGGGAGTCGTCGGGGCACATCGTGTGTTCGAATCTCACCACGACGGGGGACGGCATCGTCTCCGCGCTGCAGGCGCTGGTGCCGATGGTGGAGACCGGCAAGCCGCTGGCCGACCTCAAGACCGGCATGACGAAGCTGCCGCAGTCCATCGTCAGCGTGGCGGCCGAGGATCCCGACTCGGTCAGCGGATGCGGCGCGGTGGCCCGCGCCCTGGGCGACGTCGAGGCCCAGCTCGACGGGCGGGGCCGGGTGCTCATCCGCCCGTCCGGGACCGAGCCTGTCGTGCGGGTGATGGTCGAGGGCGAGGATCCCGACCTCGTGGCCGGCCACGCCCATGCCCTGGCCGACGTCGTGCGTTCCTCGGGACAGGTCGCTGCGCCACCGTAGCGCGCCCGGCCCCCGGGGGGCGGGCGCAGGAGAGGCGGGTTGGGCGGCGCAGGAGGCGCACGCACTTGCAACTCGGGAGTACGCCGATACCATTGCGCCCCTCGCGCCAGGCCGTGACAAGGGCATGCGTCGACCGATCGTCGCCGGAAACTGGAAGATGCACGGTTCGCGGGCGCTGCTCGAGGCGTTTGCGGCGCGGGCGTTCCCGGTCGCGGTCGAGACGCTGGTGTTTCCGCCGGCGGTCTATGTCGCGGAAGCCGCGCAGCGGTTCTCCGGAATCGGCGTCGGCATACAGGATGTCCACGCGGAGGCCACGGGAGCCTTTACCGGCGAGGTGGCGGCGGAGATGGCGGCGGAGCTGGGTGCGAGCCATGCCCTCGTCGGCCACTCCGAGCGCCGGCACCTGTTCGGAGAGGACAACGGGACCGTCGCGGAGAAGCATGCCGCGGCGTTGCGCGCCGGGCTGGTGCCGATACTCTGTGTCGGCGAGACCCTGGAGGAACGCCGCGCGGGGCGCCAGGAGACGGTCGTGCTGACGCAACTCGACGCGGTCTTCGCGACGGGTTCCGTACGGGA
>JAJDTI010000073.1 GCA_022827245.1 Pseudomonadales bacterium
CCGGCCGCGCCGCCCCAACTGTACTCGCCCGGAGAGCCGATAACGCCGGTCAGGGCCGGGTCGCGGACGAGCCCGAAGCCGAGACCGAAGCCGCCGCCGCGGTTCAGGAGATTCGTCGTCGGGCGCTCGCCCTCGCCGCCCGCGCTGATGGACGCCGGCAGGTGGTCGGTCGCGATGAACTCGACCGTCTTCGGGCTCAGAATGCGCGCGCCGTCGAGCGCGCCGCCCGCGCGCATCATCTCCGCGAAGCGCAGGTAGTCCCGGGCTGTCGACACGAGGCCGCCGCCGCCGGACTCCATCATCGTCCCGCCGGTGTAATCCATGAAGTTGCTGTCGTCGAACGGCACGAGCTTGTTGTTTTCCGCGTCCCAGCCGTGGCTCGGCAGGAACCGGTCCATCTTGTCCGCCGGGACCTGGAAGAAGGTGTCGTGCATGTCGAGCGGGTCGAACAGGCGCTCCTGCAGGAACTCGCCGAACGGCTGCCCGCTGATGCGCTCGATGACCGCCCCGGTCACGTCCACCGCCACGCTGTAGTGCCATTGCGTGCCCGGCTCGTACTTGAGCGGCAGGGTGGCCAGGCGTGCGACGAACTCGTCGAGGTCCTTCGCCGCCAGGGGCTGGACCTCGTTGTAGAGCTTGTCCACCGGGTCCTCCGGATTGAAACCGTACGAGAACCCCGCGGTGTGCGTGAGCAACTGCTGCATCGTCATCGCGTTCTTCGCCGGGACGCGCTCGCCGTCCACGAGCACATCGAGTTCGGCAAGCTCGGGGAGGAACTTCGAGACGGGGTCCCCGAGCTGGAACTTGCCTTCCTCGTAGAGAATCATCGCCGCGACCGCGGTGATCGGTTTCGTCATCGAGAAGACGCGGAACAGCGCGTCCTCGCTCAGCGGACGCGGATCCTCCACGCCCCGCTGGCCGACGGACGAGACATGGACCACGTGTCCGTCCCGCGCCACGACGGTCAGGACTCCCGCCAGCTTGCCGGACTCCGTGTAGCCCTGGGCGAGCTCCTTGATCCGGTCGAGGCGCTCCTCCGACATGCCCACCCGGTCCGCCGGCGCTTCCGGTATCTCGCCCGCCAGCGACGTCAGCGCCAGCAACGCGGCGACCGCGGCCAGCATCCACATCCTGTGTGCGTTCATCTCCAGTTCCCCTCTTGCAGAATTCGACCGGCATGGTCCGGACGGCGCGCCATGCTACCCGATTCGCTGCCCGCCCTCGTCAAAGAGGCTTGCGTATCGTTCCCGCAAGGCGTTCTTCTGCACCTTGCCCATGGCGTTGCGGGGCAGTGCGTCGAGATTCACGACCCGTTTGGGCTGCTTGAAACGCGCCAGCCGGCCCCGGAGCGTGTCCTCCACGGCGCCGAGTCCAACCTCGTCCCCCGCCGGCACCACCACGGCCACCACGCCTTCGCCGAAGTCCGGATGCGGCACGCCGATCACCGCGGTCTCGGCCACTTCCGGCATCTCCTCGATGAGGTCCTCCACCTCCTTCGGATAGACGTTGTAGCCGCCGGAGATGACGACGTCCTTGGCGCGCCCGACGATGGTGACCCGCCCCTCCGCGTCCATGAAACCCATGTCGCCGGTGCGGAAGAAGCCGTCGTCGCGAAACTCCTCCGCCGTCTTCTCCGGCATGCGCCAGTATCCCGAGAAAACGTTCGGGCCGCGCACCTCGATCTCGCCCACCGCACCGGTCGCCAGCACCTCGCCGTCCGCCCCGCAGATGCGCGTCTCGACACCTGGCAGGGCGAAGCCCACGGTCCCGGCCACCCGCTCCCCGTCGAGCGGGTTCGACGTGTTCATCAACGTCTCCGACATGCCGTAGCGTTCCAGGATGCGGTGCCCCGTGCGGGCCTCGAAGGCATGGAACGTCTGCTCCGTCAGCGGAGCGGAACCGGAGATGAACAGCCGCATGCCGGCGCAGGTCTCGCGGCCGAAGTCGGGCAGGGCAAGCAGCCGCGTGTAGAACGTCGGCACCCCCATGGTGACCGTCGACTCCGCCAGGCGACCCGCGAAGGTCTCGGCGTCGAACCCGGGCAGGAACACCATCGACGTCCCCGTCAGGAAGACGCAGTGCATGGCCACGAAGAGACCGTGGACGTGGAAGATCGGCAGCGCATGCAGGAGCACGTCGTCGTCGCGCCAGCCCCAGGCCTCGCGGAGCGTTGCGGCGTTGCTCGCGAGGTTGGCGTGGGAGAGCATCGCGCCCTTCGAGCGCCCGGTGGTGCCGGACGTGTAGACGATGGCGGCGAGGTCCCCCGCCTCGCGCCGGGCGACCGCATCCCGGGGGGTGGCCGACGCCGCCGCGTCCGCGAAGCTGCCGCCGCCGGCAGCGTCCAGGGTCGCCACAGGCACCCCCGGGTCCCGTTGCGCCTCCTCTGCACACACGAACAGCGCCGGCTCCGCGTCCGCGAGGAAGTACTCGACTTCCCTGGGTGTGTACGCCGTGTTCAGCGGCACGTAGACGGCGCCGAGCTTCAGGCAGCCGAGATAGAGCGCCACGCACTCCGGCGACTTCGCCACCTGCACCACCACCCGGTCCCCCGCGCGCACGCCGAGTTCGGCGAGCGCCCCGGCCGCCGCCGACACGCGCGCAAGGAGGTCCGCGTGACTCCAGTCCTCCGCGTCCGGGAGCCGCAGGCACGGTGTATCCGCATCTTCCGCCGCGCGCGCGTGGAGCTGCGCCTCGAAGGACGCGTAGAGGTTGCCGTTCATCTCTTGCGGCTCCTGAAATCGCCGGGAGGCCCGTGTCCGCTCGCCGGCCGAAAGACGCGCATCGTCCCCGCTTGCCGCGCTCCGGGCAAGTCGGAGGCCAGGCGGGCGGCTTGAATCGCGTGGGGGTTTCGCCAAGAATCCCCTGCCCCCTCTGCCCCCAAAGGAGGTCCCGGCCCCATGATCAAGCTCTACGGATTCCCGGTCAGCAACTACTACAACATCGCCAAGGCCGCGCTGCTCGAGGCCGGGGTCGAGTTCGAGGACGTGCGCACGATCCCGTCCCAGAAGGACGATTACCTGGCCGTCAGCCCGATGGGCAAGGTACCGGCGATGGAAGTGGACGGGACCGTCTTCACCGAGGCGTCGGTGATGGTCGACTACGTCGCGGAGCATCTCGGCGGCAGCCTCTATCCGGCCGACCCGCTCGCCAGGGCGCAGGTGCGCGAGCTGATGCGCTACGTCGACCTGTACATCGATCTGGCGGCCCGACCGTGCTTTGGCGAGGCGCTGTTCGGCGGCACCGTCGCGGGCGCCATCAAGGAAAAGTCGAAGGCGGACCTCGAACAGGGCGTGGCGGCGCTCAAGCGACGCGCGCACTTCGCGCCCTACATCGCCGGCGCCGAGCCGAGCTATGCGGACTTCTCGGCGTATTTCTCTATCCCGCTCGCCAACATGGTCGCCAAGCGCCTCTTCGACTGGGACTTCATGGCCGACTGGCCGGAGCTCACCGCGATGATGGAGAAGCTCGGGGAGCGGGAGTCCGTCGCCACGATAGAGGCGTCGCGCCAAGGCTGACGCGCGACGCGGCCGTCCTCGAGGGAGCACGCCATGGCAGCGCCTCTCATGACGCCGGCGCCGGAGGCGGTGGCCCGGTCGCAGATGGCGGCGTTCATGCGCCGGGCCGGCTGCTCCGACTACGACGCGCTGCACGCGTGGTCGATCCGCGAGCGCGCTGCGTTCTGGAAACACGTCTGGGACTACTGCGGCGTGGTCGCGAGCGCGTCGGCCACGGACGCGCTCGTCGAAGCGGGCGACTTCCACAGCGCCCAATGGTTCCCCGGCGCCCGACTCAACTTCGCGGAGAACCTGCTGCGGCGACGCGACGGGGCGACCGCACTCGTCGCGGCGTGCGAAGACGGCGCCCGCCGCACCCTGACGTATGCGGAGCTCTACCGGGCGACGGCGCGGCTCGCCGCGGAACTCCGCGAACGGGGCGTGGGCCCCGGCGACCGCGTGGCGGCGTGGCTGCCGAACGGCGCCGAGGCGGTCATCGGGATGCTGGCGACGGCCAGTATCGGGGCGGTCTGGTCGTCCTGCTCGCCCGACTTCGGCGTCGCCGGCGCGCTGGACCGTTTCGGGCAGATCGAACCGAAGATCCTCATCGCCTGCCGCCAGTACGACTACGGCGGCAAGACCTTCGACGTGTCCGCCAAGGCCGAGTCCGTCCGCGCCAGCGTCGGCTCCATCGAGGCCCTCCTGTGGACCGGGGACATCGAGCGGCTGGTCGCGGAGCGGGAGGAGGAGGCCGTCGACCTCGAGCAGCGCGCCTTCGACGATCCCCTCTACATCCTGTACTCGTCCGGCACCACGGGGAAACCCAAGTGCATCGTGCACGGCATCGGCGGCACGCTGCTGCAGCACCTGAAGGAACACCGGCTGCACGTGGGCCTGACCCCGGCGGACACCCTCTTCTACTTCACCACCTGCGGCTGGATGATGTGGAACTGGCTGGTTTCCGGACTCGCGAGCGGCTGCACGCTGGTGCTCTACGACGGCTCCCCGTTTCATCCGAAACCCGCGGCACTCATGGACCTGATCGACGCGGAGCGGATCACCGTGTTCGGCACGAGCGCCAAGTACCTCTCGGCGCTCGGCAAGGCGCGTGTCGTCCCCCGCGAGAGCCACGACCTGTCTTCGCTGCGCACGATCCTCTCCACCGGGTCGCCGCTCACGCACGAGAATTTCCGCGAGGTGTACCGGAACTTCCCGCCCGGCATCGCCCTGGCCTCCATCTCGGGCGGGACGGACATCGTGTCCTGCTTCGCGCTGGGGAACCCCATGCTGCCGGTCCACGAGGGCGAACTGCAGTGCAGGGGCCTCGGCATGGCCGTCGACGTCTTCGACGAGGGCGGCGCGCCGCTCGCGCAGGGCAAGGGCGAACTCGTCTGCACGAAGTCCTTCCCGTCGCGGCCGATCGGCTTCTGGAACGACCCGGACGGGGCGAAATACCGCGCCGCCTACTTCGAGAAGTTCCCCGGCGTCTGGGCGCACGGGGATTTCGCGGAGTTCACGGAGCACGGCGGGATGATCGTGCACGGCCGCAGCGACGCCGTCCTGAATCCCGGCGGCGTGCGCATCGGCACGGCGGAGATCTACCGCCAGGTCGAGTCCATCGACGCGGTGGTCGAGGCGCTCTGCGTCGCCCAGGACTGGCGCGACGACGTGCGCATCGTGCTGTTCGTCGTGCTGCGCGAGGGGCTCGGGCTGGACGCCGACCTCGTCTCGGAGATCCGCACCCGCATCCGCAACAACGCCTCGCCCCGCCACGTTCCCGCGGTCATCGAGCAGGTCTCGGACATCCCGCGCACCATGAGCGGCAAGATCGCGGAACTCGCCGTGCGCGACGTGATCCACGGGCGTACGCCAGGGAACACGACGGCGCTCGCGAATCCGGAGGCCTTGGCGCAGTTCGAGACCGTGCGGTCCGCCGCCGGATGACCCGCAGCCCTCCAGGAACGGAGACCTCTGCCAGATGAGCGACCGAAAAGCACCGCCCGCGGTCAGCGCCACCGATGTCCCGGCAAGGACAAAGTCGTCCAACTACCCCGAGCCGTACTTCAGCCGCATGGCGAAACGCGAGAAGCGCGCGCTCGGCGACTTCTTCGGCCTGCGGAACTTCGGCGTGAACCTCACCACGCTCGCCCCGGGAGGCGAGTCGGCGCTGCTGCACGCGCACAGTCGCCAGGAAGAGATGATCTACGTCCTGCAGGGCCACCCGGCCCTGGTGACCGAGTCGGGCGAGACGCCCCTGGAACCGGGCATGTGCGCCGGCTTCCGGGCGGGCGGTTCGGCACATCAACTGGTCAACCGCACCGATCAGGCCGTCGTCATTCTCGAAATCGGCGACCGTCCGGCGGACGACTCGGTGCGCTACCCGGACGCCGACCTCCAGGCCATCCCGCGGGGCGACGGGACCTGGCGGTTCACGCGCCGGGACGGCACGCCTTACTGAAACGCCGTCATCCTGACGCCACCTCGGGTAGGACATGGCCCATCGCAACTCAGCCGTCTTTCCACTCGACGGCCACAGTCGCGCTACCGTGACAAGGGGCGTAAGATCAGTCGAGGAGATCGGACAAAGCACTCCTGAAATGCCGCGAACGCTACGGAAAGCACCGGGGGCCGCGACGCGAGCCCACATTGCATCGACGAGGGATCATGCTGATGCCGCTCGTGATGCGGCAGGGGACGCCGCGGTGGCCCCTGCCCCCTCCGGTCCAGCGTACCTGACCACGGATAGTCGACGAATGTGCTTCGAGCAAGGCAAGCCGTTCGTCTATATGCCGGATGAGGACGCCGCCGTGGTCATCACCGAGTGGCCCAACGGAGTCGTTGACGCGTTTCAGATAGCGGACGAATCCATGGTGCGGTCATGGCCCGATGGGAAGCGGGAGCACTTCAGTCCGGACGAAGCCAAGACGCCGACCGTTCCTCACCTTTGACGCGCAAGCCGTCGCCGAATGACGGGGCCGACACTGACCGTCGTCATCGGCGCGAATGGCGCTGGCAAGAGCACGTGGTGCCGGCAACACCGCAACGAACTGCCACAGAACTTCTACGACGCCGACTCGATCGCCGAGGAGTTGGGCAGCTACGACGACCCGGACGACCAGTTGGCTGCCAGGGACTTCGTGGATGCAAGAATCGCGTCACATTTCGAGAACCGGGAGACCTTCGGCTTCGAGAGCACGTACTCAGGCAATTCTCGGCCGAAGGCGGTACGGGATGCACACAAGCTAGGTTTACGCGATACGCGCGTTCTTTCTCGGCACGCACACCCCTGTCATCAACATCCGACGGGTCGCGAACCGCGTCGCCGCCAGGGTCGGGCATCACGTTGAAACAGCCGAGGTGAGACGCCGCTGGCGGGCCGCGCAGGAGAATCTCGTCAAGACGGCAGTGCTGTTTGACCGAGTCTTGATACTCGACACTTCGGGCGATACGGCTCGAGTGGTCGTTGAATTCAGTACCGAGCAGAGCGCGCCGCCATCGGTAGGGCGCCCGGTTTGGGCAGCACGACTTTCGGCAAGGGTGGCAGAGGCGCGGCGAACGCCCGTCGAGCCCCGTTCCCTACGCTAGCCGGCGGCAGACAGGGATTTCTTCAGGCCTCCACGGTCTCGATCCGATCCGCGATCCTGGCAGACCACTCCTTCGGGCCCGCGATATGCACGGACTCGCCGCGCGCGTCCACCGAGACGGTGACGGGCATGTCGCGTACCTCGAATTCGTCGATCGCCTCCATGCCGAGGTCCTCGAACGCGATCCGGCGCGCCTGGACGATCGCCTTCGAGACGAGGTAGGCGGCGCCGCCCACGGCGATCAGGGATACGGCGCCGTTGTCCCGGATCGCCTCGATGCACTCGTGGCCCCGCTCGCCCTTGCCGATCATTCCGATCACGCCGGCCTGTTCGAGCATCGTCCTCGAGAACTTGTCCATGCGCGTCGCCGTCGTCGGGCCGGCGGGCCCCACGACCTCGTCGCGGACCGGGTCCACCGGGCCCACGTAGTAGATGAAGCGGCCCCGGAAGTCGACCGGGAGCGGCTCGCCGCGGTCGATCATGTCGACCAGGCGCTTGTGCGCGGCGTCGCGGCCGGTCAGGAGCTTCCCGGACAGGAGCAGGGTCTCCCCCGCGCGCCATTCGGCGAGGTCCGCCCGGGTCACCGTGTCGAGGTCGACGCGGCGCACGTCTCCTTCGAGCTCGAAGGCGATGTCCGGCCAGTCGTCGAGGTCCGGGGGCGCGAACTCGGCGGGGCCCGAGCCGTCGAGTTCGAAGTGCACGTGGCGCGTCGCCGTGCAGTTCGGGATGACCGCGACCGGCTTGTTCGCGGCGTGCGTCGGGTGGTCCTTCACCTTGACGTCGAGCACGGTGGTCAGGCCGCCGAGGCCCTGGGCGCCGATGCCGAGCGCGTTGACCTTATCGAACAGTTCGAGCCGCAGCTCGTCGGCACGGCTCGACGGGCCGCGCGCGACGAGGTCGTGGATGTCGATCGGCTCCATCAGCGCTTCCTTCGCAAGCAGCATCGCTTTCTCCGGGGTGCCGCCGATGCCGACGCCGAGGAGGCCTGGCGGGCACCAGCCGGCGCCCATGGTCGGCACGACGTCGAGAACCCAGTCGACCACGGAGTCCGAAGGGTTCAACATCGCGAACTTCGCCTTGGCCTCGCTGCCGCCACCCTTCGCCGCCACCTCCACGGACAGCCTGTCGCCCGGCACGATGCGGTAGTGGATCACCGCCGGCGTGTTGTCCCGCGTGTTCGCCCGCGCACCGTCCGGGTCGGACATGATCGACCCGCGCAGCACGTTGTCGGGGTGCAGGAACGCCTGCCGCACGCCCTCGTTGACCATCTCGTCGACGCTCGCCCCGCCCTCCCACGAGACACCCATCCCGACGTCGAGGAACACGTTGACGATGCCCGTGTCCTGGCAGATCGGGCGCTTGCCGAGGGCGCACATGCGCGAGTTGACGAGGACCTGCTTGAGCGCGGCTTTCGCCGACGGCGACTCTTCGCGCTCGTATGCCGCCGCCATCGCGCGGATGAAGTCCGGCGGGTGGTAGTACGAGATGTACTGCAGCGCGTCCGCGACGCTTCGCGTGAGATCCTCCGCGCGGATGACGGTCATGGAAGCCTCCGGCACATCCCCGTGCGCATTGTAAATCGCCGCGGCCAGCTCCGGCCGTCGGAGCCTTGCCAGGGAAATGATTGCATGCAATCGTCTTTCCCCGAGAAGCGGTCCAGGGCCATGGCAAGCATCACCGTTCGGAACCTCTCGGACGAATCGAAGGAACGACTCCGGGCCAGAGCCAAGTCGGCTGGGGTGAGCCTGGAGTCCCTCGCGCGGTCGATTCTCGATCAGGCGGCGCAAGCGTCAATCCCGGAAGCGCCGTTCCCCCACGACCTCATCGCCTTGGTGGAACCGGGAGAGGACATCGAGCCGCACGTCGCACAGCACGACGAACCCCAGAGACCGACTTGTCTGTGACTCTACCGGGCACCAACGTGCTCTCCGAGAGGACACGCCCGTCTCCGGAACCGCGGGCCGGTGCTTGTCGGCGACTTCCTGGCCGCCGGTGTCCGTGTCGTGAATCCCTGGGAAGAAGAGCCCTGACGCGAAGCCCTCAGCCCGGGAGCGGAGCCCTCAGCCCGGCAGCTTCGCCACGATGCGGATCTCCGCCCGGGAACCCGGGAGCGCCAGGCCGGTGACCGTGATCCCGGTCCACGCCGGGAACGGCGGTTCCGCCCCGAGGTACTCGTCCTTGATCCTGCCGAACGCCGCCATGTTGGCGCCATGCTCTTCGGGGGTAGCGGCGGCGACGTGGTAGGTGGTCATCTCGACCACGTCGTCGAACTCCGCGCCCGCCGCTCCGAGGAGTTCGCCGATGCTCCCGAAGGCGGCCCGGAACTCGTCCTCGGCCGAGTCGCAGGCCCTGCCGGTGGCCGGGTCGAAGCCGATGACGCCCGAGCAGAACAGGAAGCCGTTGGCCTTGACGCCCTGGGCAAAGTGCATCCGGTCGGCGATGCGGCCGAAACTCTCGGTGTTCACGGTCTCTCTGGACATGCGTTCTCCCTGAAGTGATCCGCGGCGGGCGCCGCGAGCGCGCGTAGTGTACGCGGCTTCGTCGCTGGCGTGTCCGGGCTTCGCGTTGCATTGACTCCCTGCTCCGATACACTCGAACGGCAAGGGGGAAGCTGTCCTTGTCCGACGCATACCAGGAACGCGAGATCCAGCTCGCCACCGGGAAGGTGCACCTGCTCGAAGGCGGAGCCGGGGACGCGATCGTGTTCCTGCACCACTCGTGGGGCAGTCCTGGCTGGCTGCCCGTACACGACTCCCTCGCCGCGAACCACCGCGTGGTCGTCCCGGACCTGCCCGGCTGGGGCGGCTCGGAGCGCCCGGCCTGGGCTCGTGAACCCCGGGACCTGGCAATCCTCTCCGGACGCATCCTGGATGCCCTGGACGCCGAGTCCCTGACGCTCGTGGGCGCCGGCTTCGGCGGCTTCGTCGCGGCGGAACTCGCCACGATGCGCTCGCTCGACGCGCTCGTGCTGATCGGGGCCGCCGGGCTCCAGCCCGCGCGCGGCGAGATCCTCGACCAGATGCTCGTTTCGCATCGCGCGTACATCGAGGCCGGTTTCCGCGACCGGGACGCCTACGCCGCCTGGGTGGGCGAGGAGCCGGCGGACGACGTGCGGCAACTCTGGGACTTCTCGCGCGAGATGACGGCGCGGGTCTGCTGGAAGCCGTACATGTTCAACCGGCGCCTCGCGCCCCTCCTCGGCGACGTCCCGACGCCGGCGCTCGCGGTCTGGGGCAGCGAGGACCGGGTCGTGCCGCCCGAGTGCGCGACGCAGTACGGCGAGGCCCTGCCGAACTGCACGGTCGAGATCGTCGAGGGCGCCGGCCATCTCGTCGAGATCGAAGAAGCGGAGCGCGTTGCCGCGCTGATCGCGGCGCATGTCCGCAATTCCGGAAACGGAGGCTAATCGCATGTTCATCGGCTACTTCACCGAGCGTCCGTACCAGGATCCGAGCTCCGGGTACTTCGGCGCCACGGGCCGGGACATCACCGACCTCGGCATGTCCAACGCGTCCTACGACCCGAGGCTCGGCGCGGACCTCTACAACCGCTACCTCGACGAGAAGCTCTACGCCGAGGAGATGGGGTTCGACGGGCTCATGCTGAACGAGCACCACTCGACGCCGTTCTGCATGGGCCAGGTGATGAACCTCGAGGCCGCGATCCTCGCCCGCATCACGCAGCGCGCGAAGATCGTGCTGCTCGGGAACATCCTGCCCATCTGGGACGACCCGCTGTGGCTGGCCGAGGACCTGGCCACTATCGACATGATCTCCCGCGGGCGCCTGGTCACCGGCTGGGTCCGCGGCACGGGCCGCGAGAGCGTCGCCCACAACGCCGCCGCGCCTTACAACTGGGAGCGGTTCCAGGAAGCCCACGACTTCATCATCGACGCCTGGACGCGCGAGGGACCCTTCCGCTGGGAAGGAGACCATTACCAGTACCGCTACGTGAACCCCTGGTCGCGCCCCTACCAGGCGCCGCATCCGCCCATCTGGATCCCCGGGGTGATGAGCCGCAACACCGTGAAATGGGCGGCGAGCCATCGTTATCCGTACATCATGCTCGCGACGGAACTCGGGCCCACGAAGGACTCCTACGCCTACTACGACGAGGTGGCCAGCGAAGAAGGCTACGAGGCCGGCACGCAGCACCGGGGCTACCTGTTCAAGGTGCATGTGGACGAGACCGAGGAACTCGCGGAAGCCGCCGGGCGCAAGTACGTGCAGGGGCCGAGCAACCCGTTCCTCGAGGGCAACCAGGGCGTGGTGCGGCCGTTCATCCAGAACCTGCCGGGGCTGACGCAGCGCAACAACCTGCTGCCGACCATCAAGAGCTTCGCCGCCGCCGCGTCCCGCGGGCGCGCCGCGCAACACCTCGCCGCGGACAAGGCCAAGGGCGGCAAGGGCGCGGCGCCGCCCCCGCCGAGGGACACCTACGCCGACCAGACCGAGAAGTACAGCATCATCTCGGGCACGCCGAAGACCGTGATCCCGCGCGTCCGGCACGTGCTCGAAACGCTGCGCCCGGGGACCATCTTCTTCTGGGACGGCGACGGCGCGATGTCCCACGACGACACGATGCGCTCGCTGCGGCTGATGGGCGAAGAGGTGATCCCGGCGGTGCGCGAAATCGGCAAGGAACTGGATCTCAAGGGGCCCTTCGAGGTGGACCCGCAGACCAACGAGCCGGTGGAAGAGAGCGCCGCCCCCGAACCGGAATCGGTCCAGGCGGTCGCGGATTAAAGCGGACGTAGTCGTCGCCGGCGGCGGACCCGCCGGGAGCACGGCGGCCACCCTGCTCGCCCGGGCGGGCTTCGATGTCGTCCTGTTCGAGCGCGAGCGCTTCCCGCGCGCTCACGTGGGCGAGTCCCTGCTGCCCGCCACGCTTGCCGTGCTCGACGACATCGGCGTGCTGCCCTTCATCGAGGCCGAGGGCTTCGTGCGCAAGGCCGGCGCCACGATGTCGTGGGGCCGGGAGGCCGAGCCCTGGAGCTGGTACTTCGCGGAGACGAACCGGCGCTTCCCGCACTCCTACCAGGTGTGGCGACCGCGCTTCGACCAGATCCTGCTGGAGCACAGCGCGCGCTCGGGCGCCCGCGTGCGGCAGGGCGAGGCGGTCCGCTCCATCCACGAAGGCGGCGTCGAACTCGCGACCGGGGCCCGGGTGGAGGCCGCCATGGTCGTCGACGCGACGGGACAGGGCGCCCTCGTCGCTACCAAACGCGGCCTGCAGGAATGGGACCCCTTCTTCCGCAACCTGGCCGTCTACGGCTACTTCGCGGGCGGTCGCCACCTCGACCCGCCCGACGACGGCAACATCTTCATCGAGGCCTACGAGCACGGGTGGCTGTGGAAGATCCCCCTGGCCGGCGGCGTCTCCAGCGTGGGAGCGGTCGTCGACCGCGACTACGGCGCCGCGGAAATCCGCAACCGGGGCCGCGACAGGTTCTTTGGCGACCAGGTCGCCGCAGCCACCCGATCGAGCGCCTTGCTCGAGGGCGCGGTACTGCGCGACGGGCCGTTCGCGGTGCGCGACTGGTCCTGGTGCGCGAAGGCCATGACGGGACCGGGTTTCGTCCTCGTCGGCGACGCCGCGTGCTTCATCGATCCACTGTTCTCCACGGGCGTGCACCTGGCGGTGAGCGGCGCGCACCTGGCGGCCTCGTACGTGACCACTGCCCTGCGCACGCCGTCGCTGGCCGGCGCCGCGGCAGAGTCCTACGAGCGCCTCTACCGGACGCAGTACCGCCACTTCCATGAACTCGCGACCCTGTTCTACGCCTCGAACCGCGCCCGCGACTCCTACTTCTGGGAAGCGCGGCGGCTGACTGGCGCGCAGCGGGGAGACCCGCGCGCCGCGTTCGTGCACGCCGTGTCCGGGCAGGCGGCGGCCGGCTACGAGCGTTCCGTACTGGGGCACGGCGCCCTCCCCGAGGACTTCGCGACCGCGCTCGAAGCGGAACTCGCAGGACGGGAGGCCCGTCGCATGCGCCCCGACGGAACGACGCGCGTACGCATGGCCACGGGACTCGAGGTACGCGAAGCAGCGGTCCTGGGCGACGGGTGCTTCGAAGCCGGTTACGTGATCGCCGGACCGGACCGGGACGACCTGCCGGTCAGCACGCTCGTGGCGAGTCTCGCGCACCGCGCCCGGGGCGCGACGCTCGACGCCATCGCGGAGGGTATCGCCCACGCCAACGACGCCGACCTCCCGCGGGTCCGGGAAGCCGCTGTCGCCGCGGCGGAACTGTTGATCGCGGACGGGGTGCTGGAGGTGTGCGACCCCGTACCGTAAGGGACGGGATCGTTCGCGGCGGACCTCTCTCAACTGTCTGATTTAACAGCATTTTAGGCGCGGTTTTCTACTGCAGATTACACGATCGGTTGCTGGTGTGACAATCCGAAGGGACCTGTCGTCAGGCGAGGCTATGCCACCGCAAGGGAAGATTCTGCCGTGTGCCGTTTACGGGCGACGGCCGCGAGTCGCGGGCGTCGCGGCTTCACACCTGTACAGAAAGACGTACTCGCTCGTGTAGATGTTGGTCGAGGTGACGCCGCCGCCGTAGCTGCTTCCGTCGGAGATGACCGAGCCCGCATATTCACTCTCGCCCCGTCCAGAGACGTAGACGGATACCTTCCCCAGGCTCCTGCAATGTTCGGCGGCGACCGGACTAGCCGACTGGCGGGCATCGTCGAATGAGGGGCCGGCGATCGCATCGTAGGGCACGCGAACCTCAGCCTTTATCTCGGAGAAGTCGGTCAACACGGGGACCGGCGTGGCGCAACCCGAAAGCACGATCACGCACGCTACCCCTAGCGCTCCGGCAACCTTCATGGGGTCGCGAGTATGCCACCGGAAGAAACCCGTCCGTAGCAAGGGTGGGCCGCGGAACCTAGCACCGGGGACGCGGTTTGCATCGGGTGGCGAGTCCTGATATTGGCCGGGCTGCGTGGTCCAGTAGATTCTCGCCGTCGTACACGAACCGCAGATGGCAGATCGTGCTGAAGGCCTGGTGGAGGAAGGGTGGCCGGTCGCGGGGGTTCCCCGTACCCGAGGAATCGCCGCGCCCGTCTGCTCTACGAGGCGCGCGCCTTGGCCGACGGTGCGCTTTCGACGACTGGAGACGACGTTCGAAGCTCAACGCCAAGGGCATCTCCAACCTGCCCGCGCGCCGTCCCGGCGACGGCCACGGACTCTACCTGATGGTGCACGAGCGCGGTACTTGCTTGGCTTTTTCATCGGGTCCGCCGCGAACTTTCGACCGTCGCAGGACGGTCATGTAGCGATGCGCCAACCAACTTGGCCGCAACCTCGCGAGGTTCCGCTATCCGTCTGGCACGGATGAGTCTTGGGTGCCCTTTGCTATGATCCGCCCCGATCCCCAGTGCGGAGACTCGACGCCGAATGAGACTCTGGCCACGTAGGCGCAAGCGCCGAGAAACGGGCTCGCGAGTCACGTCAGATGAGGTCAACACCGAAGGCCACATCATCGGTGAGACCACCTACCTGATGGACTACCGAGAACACTACGGTTCGTCCTTCGACGAAACCGGTACACCACTCTCGAACAGGATTCTGGCCGAACTGTTCCTATATCGTGCATGGACAGCCCAATTCGCCTATCGGATGGCTGCCGACCAACGTGCCCACGATGCGCTGATATCCGAGACCGTCAACGCATGTCATCACTTGGGCCTGGGGATCTTCAAAATGAAGCATGGCGTGTCGGTCGAGGAGGAGTTAGGCAACGATTTCATTAGCCTCATCGAAGACCGATGGGGAACGTACGACGGCGTCGTCACCGAGTACTTCGGCAGTCAGCAAGCTGACGACGACAAGCTTCCCTTTGCGCAGCTCGCTGGGGCGTTCACGAACCTAGCAGGTGTGACAGACCCACTGGTGCTGTACGCAGTTGCTATAGACACGGGCAATCACGTCCATGAGATTGCCGAAAACTCGATGCAAAACGACCTGTTCAAACCGGGTCGCCCCGTAGGGTAAGAGACCGCTCCGCGTCGTCGTCCCCCCGCTCTGACGCAGGCACTTGCCGCCGGCTCAGCATCCCCGTCCGGACACCACATACCGCGCTAGAGTCGGAGCGCCTCGGCGTGCCGCTCCATCAAATCCTGCGGCAGTGCCGGCATGTCAGCGGGAACTTCAACTGTGCATCAGTCCGCCATCGGGCGGGTGTTGTTGTCCCATTAGATCTCGGCTACGGTGCGTCCTGCCCGAGACTGCGGAAAACTCTTCCGTGTTGGAAGGTGGGGCACTGTCCGAATTGGAGCCAACATGGGATTCTTGAAATCCGTAGCGCGCCCTGGCGCTGTGGGTGGCACTGCGAGATGGGCGGCGAAGATGTACCGCTATTGCGCGAGCCAGATGCCCGACGTCGAGTTGGATCGAGTGGGTGGCACGATGATCATGGCTCGGTACGGGCGCGCGATGGCAAAACGGCCAGAGAGCACGAAGGCCCGAACAGGTTCGGCGCTGACCGATCTAGGGCAGAGGGGGCGGATTGAAGGTATCGCCCACTTGGTGGTCCTGATCCTTGTCGCGGAGGCGTCCTTTGCTGACAACGCCGTTACAACACAGTGCGAGTTCATTGAGACGATTCTGGAGGAACTACGCCGGCGGGACGTTCCGGTCGAGTACGCCTTGGGGAGTGCTTGGACCGCTGGGGAGAACGTTGATGCGTTGTCTCTCTGGACGGCGTGGCAGTCGTCTGTCGGGAACCTGCAAGAAGCGCTCCGGTGATCCGGCGACCCCATCGGAGCGTTGACAAGCAGTGTGCCTTTCAGATATGCGATTCCGAAATAAGTCATTGTTTAGAAAAGCAATAAAGGACTTTCGGCGTCGTCCTGAACCCCCATAAAACCACCCTGCGGGGTGGGCTCGTCCCGTCTCGAATTCATGCTCAGCCGCGCGCGGGAGCGGCGGCTGAGCCACCGATACCACGTCGCGCGGACCCACCAGTACAGCCGCGCCAGCGCCCGGTAGTTGCCGGTGATGCCGTAGTAGGCATAGTGACCCAGCAGCTTGCGCCGCAGGGCCGCGCACTGCTCCTCCACCGGTAGGTGGCGGTGGCTGCGGCACCAGTCGCCGAACGCACGGATGGCGCGCAGGAACCGGTCCTTGGCCGTCTTGCGCTTGACTACCCAGCGCCCCTGCTTGGAGCGCCCCCAGTGATGCGTGAACCCCAACAGCACGAAGCTCCGCTCGCGCTGCGTGCCGCCCGGCGCGCGCCGGGTCGGTTCGCGGAA
>JAJDTI010000196.1 GCA_022827245.1 Pseudomonadales bacterium
GCACGGCCCGTCCGCGTCCGTCTTCGGCAGGATGTGCGCGCGCCGGACCCGTTCGCCCGTGCCGACCAGCTTGCGCACCGTCTCCCGGCACGTCTCCCGCTCCTCTTCCGTAAGCCGCACAACGTACTTCTTCTTCATGGACCCCTCCTTGGCCCCGCCTTGAACCCCAATCATGCCACAACCCGTGAAACCCTGATTTGCCGTTTGCCAGAGCACTAGCCGACTCCGACACCATTGGGCGGTAAGTCAAGAACGGCGCGACCTCCCCGCTCGTGCAGCGGCATGTGCGACGCCCCCTTCCGTCGCCGACGGCAGCCCGTCGGCACCTCCGCCACCCTGGCACCGCCCCGATGCGGCTTCACGAGGCTCTCGAAGAAGAACGCATGGCCCGTTTCCCGCTAGGCGTAGCGGTGTAGTTCCGTGGCCCGGTAGGGGCGGAGCCGAAGGTCATGTCCATCAGGCGCTGTGGTAGTCGCCGAAACGGGCGCCCGCCAGTCGGCGCGAGGCCGCTGGGTAGGCGTCCGGCTCCCGAAGCGGCAGCACGTCCGCGGCGTTCTGCCTCGACTTCGGGGCAGACGCACGCGGACGAGGCGAACAGGTAGCGGGAGACCCCGTTCCTGAGCGCCGCATCGAGCGTGTGCAGGTTGATGAGTGAATGTTGTGCAGCACGCACGCATGGTGGAACGAGAGGTATCCCATGCCGCCCATGCCCGCCGCCAGCGCGAACACCGCCTCGATGTCCGTCGTGGCCGCGAGACATTTGGTCCGGGAGCCGTAAATCCCGCAGCTCGAACTCGTCGGCATCGGACTCGAATGGATCGCATTCTGGTCACCGGCGCGGGCGGGTCCATCGGCCACTACCTGGTCGCCCGTCTGAAGGCACGGGTCACTGGGTCCGGGGCGTTGCACGCTCTCTATTCTGCCGGCTCTACGGCAGGTGCTCGCGGAGGGCGGCTTCTACGCCACCGTCCCACCGTCCCCTCCAGGCCGACAGATTGGTGGTAGCATTCGGCCTGCGCCCGCGCGCCAGGCCTCTGTGAAGATCTCGTGCAGGCCGAGCCGTCCCTGAACATCGGCGGCGGCCCGGGCGGCTCCTGCGTTGCCACGTTCTCCGGGAGCAGGTGGTCGTAGAGGCCGAGGTTGAGACCGATCACATGTCGGATTCTTCCGATGTCGAACAGGGGTTCGTCGCCGTTGACGCTACGGAAGACCACAAAGTAGCGGTTCAATCCAGCATCCGCAAATCCGGGGAACCCCGGATGCGAGCGACTCCTCGAGTCCCTCCGGGCGGGCGCGATGGAAGTGACCCGGCCGCCACGAAACCGCTGGCAACTGCGCCATGAAGCGGTCTGCCAGCCCGTAGGAATCGAAAAAGTCCTGGTCGAGGCGCGCCATGTAGGGCGTCAGCCCGAGGTTGCACAGATGGATCGACTGATCGGCGACGCCATCCTCTCTCAGCAGGCGCCCCAGCCGTGTCGTCCAGTCGTCGGGGTACGTCGTTCCCTGGCGGACCGAGCGCCACCAGACGGTGATTCCGGTCTCGGGCTGCCACGCCGCCCGTTCGTTGGCGACGCCGCTCACGTAGGTCGTGCGGTCCAGGAACGGCACGTCGTAGACGACCGGGCCGGCGAACGGCGCGTGCGGCCACAGGAGGATCCAGCAACCCAGGACGACGGCAAAGCCTCCGGTCGTCCGCCTGCCGGTCGCGCGACCGTAGCGCCGCGCGAAACTTCGCAACCAGCGGTGGCTGGTTCCGCACGCCAAGGCCACCAGAGCCACGTACGCGACCGTGAAGAAGCGGCCGCCCATGTAGTCCGCGCCCACGCCGACGACGTACACCAGGGTCAGGCCGACGCCGCATGCCAGGGCGCGCAGGGGGCCGCGCCGCCACCACAGGAGCTGCGATGCGAACAGCACCGCCATCATGACGCCGTCCTTGTGCAGCGAGAACCGGTAGTAGTCCCACGCGGCGATCAGGCGTTGTGCGAGGCCGAAGGGCTCCGGGAGCTTGCTGTCGGCCGAGGCCGGCAACGGGAACCCGAAGTAGACAACCGAGAACAGCGTCCACAGGGCAAGCGGCGCGAGAATCCACGCAAGGGCGCGCACCACGCCCGTGCCTTCGAGACGCGCCCTCCGATCCCACAGGGCGTAGGCGGCGAGGGGCCACGCCAGCACGAAGTCGTGCCGGTACAAGGGCGCGAGGGCGACCAGGGCCAGGAACCACTGCCACTGCCGCGGCGCCGGGACATGCCCCCCACGGAGCCCCGGATAGAGCCGCAGCCAAGCCAGCACGAGCCCTGCGGCGAGAACGTGGCCGAGTGGATTCTCCTGACCGAACCAGGAGTAGTCGAAGTGCGCCTTGGACGCGAAGAGCAGTCCGACGCCGAACAGCCAGGCGCCGACGTTGCCGCCGGCCAGCCGCCAGAAGACGCGCAGCAGCAACGCGTTGCAGGTCAGCGCGAACAGGGCATGGATGACGAAAGGATCGGTCGTGAGCAGACGCAGCGGCAAGAGGAGGAAGAAGTACGCGACGGAAGTCGTGAGGAACGAGCGTTCGTAGAGATTGAAGCGAATGCCGTTGCCCGCGAACAGATGCTCCACCTGGCGGAGGGTGATGAAGTAGTCGTCGGAGAGCCACGCGCCCTTGAGCAGCGTGACGAAGTAGGCCGCCACCGCGAGCGGAACCAGCCAATGCAGGCGCGGGTTCCACCACGGGCGGCGGGACGCGATCGGATCGCCCCGCGCGGCGAGCGTGCCCTGCCCCGCACCCCGCACGAGTTCAGGCGCTTCCACTGGCGCTACTTTCGCTCGCCGGCCGGACCGGTTGCTCGTGCGAACGCCGAACGCGGGGCGCGGTAGGTTCGGTATGTGCTGTAGTGCATGCCGTTGCCGTGGACGGCGAGACTCAGGTGGACTTCGCCGGTCGCCGGGTCCATCTCGGTGACCGTCGGGCGTGCCTCCGGCGCGGACTCGGTCCCGTAAGGATGTCCCCAGCTTATCAGCCAGTGTCCATTGTCGAGTTCGGCTACGGCGCCCTGAAAGATCGACAGTCCGTGTTGTGGGTCCAGCGAAAACGAACGGCGGTACCGGGCCGTGCCCTCGGCCTAGTGCTCTGGCAAACGGCAAATCAGGGTCTCACGAGTTGTGGCATAGTTGGGGTTCAAGGCGGGGCCAAGGAGGGGTCCATGAAGAAGAAGTACGTTGTGCGGCTTACGGAAGAGGAGCGGGAGACGTGCCGGGAGA